>SLFF01000380.1 GCA_007124395.1 Thermomicrobiaceae bacterium
CTCGACCGTACCCGTGTCAGGGAGATCGTTAGCGTCGTCAACAGGTATCTCGTCGCCGTCATCCGATGGCTCCCCGGTTGGCACCGGGGTTGGCTCCGGTTCCGTGGTCGGCTCCGGATCCGACACGGGCGCGGTCGGCGTCGGCTCCTCCGCAACCTGGTCATCAGACTGATCGTCAACCGGTGATCCAGATGCAGGCGGCGTCACTGGTGGGTCAAAAACAGGCGGATTCAATGATGAGTTGTCAGGCTGCGAGCTTGACACCGGTGCTGTGGGAGTGGGCTTCGGCGTCGGCGACGGCATTGATGCCGCTGGAGACTGCGGAGCCGGAACCCCCTGAGATGGAGATGCCAATCCATAATCGTTGTTCGCCGAATGGTCTCCGATCGATACCGGCACCTCGAACTCACTTGCATCGAGTGCCACGTCTCCAAATATCGGCACATAGTAAGAGAACCAGGTGAACACCGCGGCAATGTAGTCCTCAGTACAGGTTCCGAGAACATCACAGCCATGTCCAAAATAGGCTCCGACAGCACCCGTCAGCGTACCGTACTGGGCCACCAGTTCTGAAAGTAGTCGCGTACCAGCATCGATGTTCGTGGCCGGATCACGCCACTTGTTGGCCGGAATCTCGTATCGCTCAAAATGCATCGGCATGACCTGCATCAGTCCCTGCGCACCAACTGGCGAAACCGCTTCCGGGTTCCCGCTTGATTCAACCGTGATGATCGCCGCGATCAGCCCGGCCGGAATGCCGTAGCGATCTGATGCTTCTCGAATCAGCGGCGCCCACTGCATGACACCATCACCACCGCCAACACCACCGGCACTGACTGCGATCTGGAGCGATTCGCTCTCACTCAGCCATTCCAGCGGATCGATGTACTGAGCTGCGCCTGAATCGAAGACGCCAAAGTGCAGATGCGGCCCGGAGGAATACCCGATCGACCCGACTTCTCCGATCGGCTCACCAGCAATGACATAGTCACCAGCCTCAACGAAACTCGTGCGCCAGTGGAAATACTCGGTCGCGAATCCAGAGTTCACGCCATCGTGGATGATCCGGATGATCGAATTGCCGGCATCGTTCGACTTATCGATTTCCGCGAAGTTCACGACTCCCGTTGCAGCCGCGTAGATGATTTCGCCTTCGGCTGCGGCGAAATCAACACCATGATGAAAGCTCGGGCGATCTGGTGGGCAAAAATCTGGCTGGGAATACCCAGGATCGAGCGGTACACAACCGAACTCTTGAGAAATCCGGAAACTTCCACGTGCCAGGGGGAAGACCCGTGAACCATCGGCAATCAGAAGAGAGTAATCGAACGGTTCCCCGCCACCTGTGTCTACACCGGCACCGAGTCGCGCAACGTACTCGCCCGGATCTGGCAGATATCCACCAGCACGGTAGCGCGAGAACCAGCCAGCATGTACGACTTCATCTCCAGGGAAGAGATACCCATCCCAGAAAGGATCCGCGAGGTCACGATCCGGCGAATTCGATTCGGAGACGACGTCGTTCGGTTCATCGGCAAAACCGGCCCCTGGTGCATGCATAGGAGCGACGATGACGCAGGCAAGGACGAACAGAGCAAGCATCCAGCGGCGGTTTGTAGGCATCGGTGTTCTTTCGGTTTTTCAGGAATCGAAATCAGCGATCAGGTTTTGGCCACAGCATTAATCGGGCAGTCTGCTGCACCGATATCAGCATGTAAACGAAGGAGGAGGCAAATGGTTCCGTCAAATCTCGAAGTTGCCTCACAGAACTCCGCAAACCGTGTCACGTTCAAGCACGGGGGCAAGGAATCGTCATGTTCTGCAGGCTGATTCCTTGTCACGTTTTCGCACCGCATCAATGTTCCTCGACATCACCTCTAATTTATCAGAACTTCTCCGGCGTTCAAGTTAGAAACAAGGCGCCTTTTCTTTACACAACTCTTGACACAGAACGATTCCTTGCGCTAGTGTCATAGGCATGCCAGTAGCGCATACCTATGCTGAGTCTAAAGCAGGATGGAGATTTCATCAGGAGTGCTGAGGTGACCTGTCGTGCTCCATGAACGGGTCAGAGGTCGAGTTCAAGTCTGGCATGTCGGATAACGGGATCCGCTCGACGGCCGAGCGAGGAACCGATCGCAGGAACGGTCGGGATCGAAGGGGGATGGTTTCAGTGGCAGAACGAGACGAAACAACTACAAGACTGACGGGGAAAGCAGACGATCCAAAGAGTCGCCGATCATTCATGAAGTTGGCGGGAGGGCTTGCCGTGGGAGCACTGGCGGCAAGTCTGGGACCTCAAGGCTCCGATAATGAGGTTCGGGCGGAAAGCGATTCTGGCGAACCGCCATTGCGGCTCATGTCGTTGAACGGCGCGCAAGGCGCCACCGCGGTCTTCTCTGATGCCGTGAATCAGAATCCCGAGGCGTTTGGCCCGACCTTCATTTCCATGATCAGTGAGACAGGGGCGACGACCACCGACGTTCTAGGCACAGGGAATGGATATACCAACATTCTGTTCAACACGCTTGACTGGAGTAAAGACGACGGTGACGGTCATATGCCGGCACTGGTCGGCAAGCACCTGTCCGGCGGCCCCGGCGTCGTTGGAGACAGCCATACATCAATCTCAGGCGCAGCCAGCGGTGCTCGCGACGGATCCGCCGGGGTTCTCGGGCGCGGACGGACCGGCGTTCGCGGAGAGTCGAACCCGTTCTACGAAGGGGACGGGGTCATCGGGCAGGGGCTCACCGGAGTCAGGGGCATCGCAAAGGAATCTCAATGGATTGGGACGCCCACAGCTGACGGCGTGGGATACACCGGAGTTCTCGGTGAGGCCGAAGGGGCGTTCGCAGATGGAATCCGCGGTGTGAATCCGGATGGGGACGGTGTCCACGGCGAAGGACACACCGGTGTCCGCGGTGAGAGCGAAGATGGTGATGGCGTCCTCGGCGAGGGCCGCACCGGAGTTCGTGGCGACGGTGAGACCGGTGTGCGTGGAGTAGCTCGCGAGAATGGCCAGGACGGTGTCCGCGGTGAAGGTCGCACTGGTGTCCGTGGCGTTGCGCGCGAAGAAGATGGTGAAGATGGCGTCCTCGGCGAAGGTGAAACCGGCGTTCGCGGCGTTGCTCGAGACGCAGGAGAAGGCGTTCGAGGCGATAGTCCTCAGGGCGACGGCATCCGCGGGAGAGGCCGAACCGGCGTACGCGGTATCGCCCGGGACGATGTCGACGAAACCCCCGGCGAGGAACGCGCTGGAGTCATCGGTGAGGCACAGGGGCAGGAAGCCGACGGCGTTCGCGGCGACAATCCTGACGGTGACGGCATCCACGGCGAGGGCCGCACCGGTGTTCGCGGTCGCTCCAGCACCGAAGATGGTGAAGGTGTACGAGGTGAAAACACCCGCGGTGACGGGATTCGCGGCGAAGGCCGAACTGGCGTCCGTGGCGAATCAACTCGAACCGATGGCTACGGAGTCCGCGGCGAGAACCGCGAGGGGATCGGCGTTCAGGGCCGCGGTCAAGTAGGTATCCGTGGGATTGCCTCTCGGGATGGCGGTGAAGAAGGCGAGCGTCCACTGCCGGTTCGCCCAACCGCGATCGAAGCTATTGCTGACGAGGACGGATCAATTGGCATTGAGGCTCGCGCCGAACGCGAGGGAACCACTGCGCTGCGCGTCGAATCGACGCGCGAGGACGCTGTGGCACTCGATGTTCGGGTTCCAGAAGGCGGCACGGCAATTCACATTCGCGGAGCGGCCTGCTTCGAAACCGTGGGGGTCGGTGTCTTCGCCAGCAACAGCCGATCCGCCACGATCGATGACCGCAGAGTGACAGATCAATCGTTCATCTACACCATGTTGACCGGCGATCCTTCGACCGGCAACTCACCGTCACGCGTTGCCGTATCCTGGGTCGAACGACACCCGAGATCCGGATTCACCGTTCACCTGGATGGCCAGGTCAATGCAGAGACCCCGTTCTCGTACTTCATCGTGGAACCGTGTCCGCCAGATGAAGAACACACAGAGCATTGATCTCCACATGATCACGCAGCCGGCACCCTGCCTGCTAAGCGCGGGCGGGGTGTTGCTGTCAAGCAGATTCGTTCGCTGCAGCGGTCACCCCGAACCGCTCGTAGAAGGCCCGCACATAGGGCAGTATGATCTGCGCGTTCACCATGGCGTGCCCGATTCCAGTGATCGAGACAAAGTCAGCCACGGGCAGTTCGGCTGCGGCCTGGCGGGCGGGTTCGTTGCCCCCGGCTAGCTGCCCGGCAATGACCAGACACGGCATCGTCAGATGTTCCAGCGCGTCACCAACACCCGGGTTTTCGACACTGGCCAGAATCGACGCGATCAGCGCGTCAGGATCAACGGCCAGAAGTCGCTGCTTTCTTGCTGCCGGCTCCGGATACTGATCGAAGACGCCCAGCCGTTCCATCAAGTCCACCCATGCCGGCACCCCTTCGCGGAGGATCGCGATATCGTCGGCAATCGAGGTTTTGTACCTGGAGTTTGGCGGATAGGGGTCTCCCCCGTAGGAAATCAGAGACTGCACCCGCTCAGGTTCTCTTGCTGCAAGGTGAAAGCCGGTCATGGCGCCAAGTGAGTAGCCGAAGAGATGAAAGCAGCCGATTCCGAGACTATCCACGACCGCCATCACGTCGTCGGCCTGCTGGGCCATGGCATATGCCGAGACTGCGTGTGGCTTGTCACTCTGACCATGACCACGGGCGTCAATCAGGATCAGTTGAAAGTGATCCTTCAGACCGTCGATGTAGCCCAGATCCTGCCAGGACTCCCATGAATGTGTCGTACCGTGCAGCAGGACGAGTGGTGTCCCCTGTCCCATCGTTGTCGAGAAGATACGGGCGCCATCACTGCTTGTAGCAAAAGGCAAGGGCACTCCAGTCACATCGAAGGTCTCGGGAAATACCGTTGCGAGGAGTCAGACAACTATGCCAGATGGTTCAAGTGCGAACGATTCCACCGGCGGCCGGGATATCGATTCGCGCGAATCGACCGGAGAAAGCGGTTGGGGTGAGTGAACCCTGCACGATTCAAAACACCGCGATCATGACTTCCCATCCGGCTCAAAATAGACCCAAACCACGGCGCGCGGCACCCA
>SLFF01000428.1 GCA_007124395.1 Thermomicrobiaceae bacterium
CGCCGGCCGGAGCCGTCAACGACGGAAGGGAGTGTCACATGAACCGACCCGAGTCACCACGAGCGCTATTGATCGGCGCGGCAATCGCGATCGCAATTCTCGGTAATCTGGTACACAACGCCATCGAGTTCGGCATCGGGTCGGTGCTAGCCAGCCAGAATGGAGAACTCCCGCTGGCGTTCCTCTGGATCGCCGGATTCCTGACCTGGTGGCGATTTCCACAGGCCCGGCTGCCAGCAGCCTGGTTTCTCATCGCACTGGCGGGGTTGAACCTGATCGGGGGTGCGGTCATCACTGTTCTTCCGCTCGGATTCCTGCCGTTCGAACCGGAGCAATCACTGACCCATTACCTGGCTCATGTGATTTATGGCGTTGCCCAGCTTCCCGTACTGGCAGTCCTGCTGCGAGATATTAGAGCACCAACCGCTGCTCCGCGTCAGGCATAGGTTGAGATATCGATTCGATGTTCCGGAATCTTCCTGCGACTACGCTAACAACCGGGCGTGCGCGAGTTCCCGCGAGTGGAGCGAGCGGATTGAATCGGCTGGCAATGTGACAACGGCGACCGTATCTCCGGAAAATGTGACGAACTCGACTTCGTATCCTTTCGAATCGGAGTAGACGGCGACCACGGTGCCCACATCACCAGCTTCGAGATGCTCGCCCTCGATATCGTGTGTCAGCGCAACGAGATCAAGTTCCCTGATCATCGGAAATGCCTCTTACCGGATAGGTCGTGAAGAATACGCCACTCAGTAACCCGAAATCCAACGCTTCGAAAGTACCGGGATTTGGAAACCCCGGTCGGATGTCCTTCAGCCAGAAGGTATTCGACAATCTTCCGCTGATCGACAACTAACTCCGCATCGCGCAGTGATGACAGCAGCGTTACCTCCGTTCACAATTGATTCTTTCAATTATGCACCTTTCGCGGTTAGTGATCAGCGGTGGCTCAAGTTTCACAATGGATTACCCACTGTGTCTCGATATTCGAGAGTCGTGGACGCTGCTTGCTGAAAGTACAGTTGGCGTGTGCGCACTCCAGCGCACGAGACTGGACATCCGATGGGAACCCTCTCAACCGAGCCAGTCCACCCGCTTCCTGATAGACTGACGGTCGCTTTGCGTGAGGCGCAATGATGATGAAACACAACCCAGGCAAGGACACGACTGATCAATGACGGCGCTGACTCCACCCGCTTCTCCGACTAACTGGACACTCATAAAACGGTTCTTCGGTTACTACTCGCCTCACCGACGATTGTTCGCTACAGATTTTTCCTGTGCGGTGCTATCCGGCATTCTGGAACTTGGCTTTCCGCTGGCGGCTGGCATCTTTGTCGACGAGCTGCTACCGAGCGGAGACTGGAACCTGATCGTTCTGGCTTCGGCGATCCTGCTCGCCATCTACCTCGTCAACACTGGGCTGATGGTGGTGGTTGGCTACTGGGGTCACAAGCTCGGCATCAACATCGAAACCGAGATGCGCCGGAAGAGCTTCGATCATCTCCAGAAGCTCTCCTTCAACTTTTATGACAATGAGAAGACTGGCCATCTGGTCGGCCGGGTAACCAAGGATCTCGAAGAGATCGGCGAAGTTTCTCATCATGGACCGGAAGACGTCTTCGTTGCCGTGATGACGTTTGCCGGTGCGTTCGGACTAATGCTCTGGGTGAACCCACAACTGGCGATGATCGCCGCGGTGATGGTGCCGATTACCGGATTCGTGACCGGGTACTTCGGGACCAGAATGACTCGCACCTGGAAGCAGCTGTTCCGCCGGGTGGGCGAGTTCAACGCCCGGATCGAGGAAAACGTCGGCGGTATCCGGGTGGTCCAGGCGTTTGCCAACGAGAACTACGAGCGCAACCTCTTCTCCCTCAACAACGCCAACTACCGCACCACCAAGCTCGAGGCCTACAAGATCATGACGATGAGCATGTCGCTCAGCTACATCAGCATGCGACTGACCCAGATCGTGGTGATGATCTCCGGCGCCTACTTCGTGCTCAATGACCAGCTCACCGAGGGCCAGTTCGTGACCTTCCTGTTGCTAATTACCGTCTTCTTCCGGCCGATCGAGAAGATGATCGCCGTGCTGGAGATCTACCCGAAGGGCATTGCCGGCTTCAAGCGCTACACCGAACTGCTGGACACCGAGCCAGACATCTCCGATGCGCCGAACGCAGTCGAAGTCTCCGGACTGCGTGGCGAGATCCGCTACGACAACGTCAGTTTCGGGTACGGCGATAAATCAGTGCTGAATGACGTGAGCTTCGACATTCGACCCGGTGAGACGGTCGCCTTCGTCGGGCCGTCTGGCGCCGGAAAGACGACGCTGGCCTCGCTACTGCCGCGCTTCTACGATGTCCAGGCAGGCAGGATCCTGATCGATGGCATGGACATCCGGCAGATGACGCTGGAATCGCTGCGGCGGGAGATCGGGATCGTCCAGCAGGATGTCTTCCTCTTCGGCGGCACCGTTCGAGAGAACATCGCCTATGGGCAGCTCGATGCTACCGAGGCGGAGATCCGCGAAGCTGTGCGTCGGGCCAGACTCGACAACGTGATTCGCGACCTGCCAGAAGGCCTCGATACCGTCATTGGTGAGCGGGGCGTGAAACTCTCCGGCGGGCAGAAGCAGCGGCTCTCGATCGCCCGGATGTTCGTCAAGAATCCACCGATTCTGATTCTCGACGAGGCGACATCGGCACTCGATTCCGAGACCGAACGCTTTATCCAGCAGGCATTGAATGAGCTGGCTGCCGGTCGGACAACACTGGTGATCGCTCACCGGCTGGCGACCATTCAGAACGCCGACCGGATCGTCGTGATGGATGAGGATGGTATCGCCGCCGAAGGCACCCACAAAGAACTACTGGCGGCCGGTGGCCTCTACGAACGGCTCTACACTGCGCAGTATGGCCTGCTGACCAACAGCTGAACGTCACCTGTCACTGAACATCTCGCGGACCGGGACTGAGCTTCAGGTTGCTCAGTCCCGGTCTCCGGTTATGGAGTAACGATGTTGAACGACGTTCCAAAGGTGTCCAGCAGTCCCATCAGTTCACCCAGCTGTTGGGGGTCGCCCTCAACCTGAATGCCGCCCGATTCAATGGCCTGTTCCAGCGTCGTTGCGCCGAACAGAACCATGTCGAACGTCTCGCGTGTCAGCGTAAACGATGCGTCTGCATCCGGCGACAACATTGCGGGCGGGCTCTGAGAATATGTCAGTGCCGAATTCTCCAGGTTCAGCACGTATCGCTCGTCGAGATCGGTAAATGTCCAGTTGATCACGATACGCATCCCCTGAGCTTTCGATCCATTCAGACGAACCCCTAGAAAGTCGAAGATCATCGGAATCGGCATCTGGCTCACCAGGTCAGCGGGAGTTCCGGCAGGTGTCGTGTTCTGAACGCCATGACGGAGCTCATACGCACCAGTCAGGTAGAAATTGCGGGTCACGGCTGATTCGGCCTGGTAGCCGAGTTGCTCGAGCGCGTCTGCCTGGAGATCCCGTGCTTCCTGGTTATCCGGATACGCAAAGACCACCTTATTGACCAGTTCAGCTACCCAGCGGTACTCACCGTTCTCGAAGTCCTTGCGCGCCTTTTCCAGGATCTCATCCACCGGACCCAGGTATTCCACCAGCTTCTTCGCGGACTCCTCTGGCGGGAGTGGGCGCATGTTGGCCGGGTTTGCGTCAAACCAGCCGAGGTACTTCTGGTAAATCGATTTTATGTTGAAATTGTACGCTCCGTAGTATCCACGCAGGAACCATTGCCGATCAAGATGCTCGGGAAGTTCGAGCATCTCAGCGATCTCGATTCCGGTATAGCCGAGATTCATCAGCCGGAGAGTCTGATCATGGACATACTTGTACATATCTCGTTGCGCCTTGAGGTAGGCAATGACCGTCTCCTGTCCCCACTTCGGCCAGTGATGCTGGGCGATGATCACGTCAGTCCGATGACCATAGAGCGCAATGGCCTCATTAAGGTAGTACGCCCAGGCGTTGGCGTTACGTACCTGTGCGCCTCGTGGTGTCAGAATGTTATGCATCGTGTCACACGCCAGCTCGGCGGAGTTGAGCACCCGGTATTGCGGAAAATAGATAGTCATCTCTGCCGGTGCTTCAGTGTCGGGCGCGAGTTGGAACAGCATCTCGACACCGGCGATCGACATCGACTGACCGGTTTCGGTTATGACGTCCGTCGGAGGAATCAGACTCAACGAACCTGTTGAGCTCGTCTTTCCAAGACCTGCGTCGACCTGTCCCTTTTCTCCACGCGGCAGAAACGGGCCAAACATATATTCCGAGCGCCGGCTCATGGCGAAGCCCGCCATTACGTTCTCGCTAACGGCCGCTTCCAGAAATCCTTGCGGTGCGATTACTCTGGCACCGCGGTCGATATCTTCGTCAGAGAGAACTCCACGCGCACCACCGAAATGGTCAACGTGGCTGTGGGTATAGATCACGGCTGCCACAGGCTTATCAGGGCGGTTCTCGTAGTAAAGATCGAGTGCCGCCCGGGCGACTTCGGTCGAGATCAGCGGATCGATAATGATGATTCCATCGCTGCCCTCAACGATTGTCATGTTCGAGAGATCGAACCCACGTACCTGGTATATAGCGTCCGCCACTACTTCGAACAGACCGTTATTCATATTGAGCCTTGCATGGCGCCACAGACTGGGATTTACAGTTGACGGAGCCTCTTCTTGCTGCAGAAACGCATAGGGGCGTAGATCCCAGACTCCCTGCCCTTCCTCCGTACTGACAACAAGGTCGTCCCATGTCGCAATGAACCCTCGAGCCGCATCCTCAACCGCATCGATCCCGGCGATCTGGCTCGAATTGTCGAAGTCGAGCGACCGACGAACCTCGTTGTTGGCACGAGTCGTATTCTGGGTTGCTTCTTTCGCATGTGTGCCCATGTCCATGTTCTTGTCCATGTCCTTGTCCTTGTCCTTTTCTACTGGTGATGTGTTTCTGAATGCCTGGAGGTCTACCCCCGGCACGGAACGGACGTCGGATGAGTGGTTCGACCCATCTGGCGCCAGGCTCGGTCAATCCATCGTGAGACCTCCTTCTCCTGGATCGTTGCTGGGCACCGAAGAACGGCTTGCAGTCAGCGTAGCCATAGCAGCCGGGAGTGTCCGACGATACACGGATGCTTCCCCGAGTTCGTCGAACAGTCCATGCTGCTTCAGCATTGCTCTCGGTTCAGCGTGAACGCGGCTGAGAACCATCCGGACGCCACGGCTCTGCAGGGTCTCATGGAGCTCTGCAAGGCTGTCCGCAGCTGGCACGTCGAGCTCACTGCTCAGTTCCAGATCGATAACAACGGCGGTAATGTCGGGTTCGGAGTTGATCAGCGAGAGGATCTGTTCTCTGATCTGGCCAGCATTGGCAAAGTAGAGCCCTTCGTCTGGACGAACGATCAGGACACCGTGGATTGGCTTGCTCTCCAGAACTCGTTCCCGGTCAACCAGCGTCTCCTCATCGTTCTCAATCCCTACCTGCAGCACGCTCACCCGCGGCTGACTTGCCCGGTAGATGAGCACGAGGAATGACGCCACGACTGCGATCAGGAGTCCGGGGAGAACATCGAACAGCAGCAATCCGCAGAGGGCAACCATGCCCAGCAGGAAGTCAGCCTTCCGTATGGCAAAAAGACGCTGCAACTCCCTGATCTTGATCATCCGGCTGATCGCCATAATCACGATCACCCCCAGCGTAGCCTCCGGGAGAGCCGAAAAGAGAGGGGTGAAGAACAACGCAACCACAGCAACCAGTACCGCTGCAATCACGCTGGACATCTGAGTCCGTGCACCAGCCGCATCGTTCGCCGCCGATCGCGAGAGACTGGCACCAACGGAAAATCCCTGAAAGATGCCCGCCCCGATGTTTGCAGCGCCCAATCCGATCAGCTCACGATCTGGATCGATTCGATAGCCATGACGACGTGCGAACGATCCAGCCGGTCCCAGCGCCTCGGCAAACACCACCAGCGTAATGCCCAGCGCACCAGCGGCCAGCAAAGAGAGGTCAGCTAGCGAAACGTCAGGAATTACCGGAGGTGCCAGCCCACTGGGAATGTCTCCAACGACCTCGACACCTGCAGATTCCAGACCTAACAACTGGCTGATACCGATCGAAACCCCCAGCGCGACAAGTGCTGCAGGAATTCGATGGTAGAAACGCTCGAGGACAACCATCAACGCCAAGGTTCCAGCTCCGACGATCACCGTAGTGGGATGCACACCTGGCAGGCTGACCACAAGCTCGGCGATTCGTACAAAGAAATGCTCAGCTTCTGCTTCATACCCGAGGATCTTTGGCATCTGGCGGACTGCAATAATGAGCGCAAGCCCGGTGACGAAACCAGTGAGCACTGATTCCGAAAAGAAGCGAGCTACGCGGCCAAGCTTCAGGATGCCGAACAGGACGGAGAACGTGCCGACAAGCAACGCCAGTGCCGCGCTGAGAACGATGAACTCCTCCGATCCTGGCGTAGCTACAGTGCTGACCGTCGCCAGCGACATGACCGCCACCGTAGACGACACACCAACTATCTGCTGGCGTGATGTACCCAGGACGGCATAAATGAGCAGTGCGACAGGTGCAACATAGAAGGCGGTTTGTGGAGGTAGTCCGGCCAGGACGGCATACGCCATCCCCTCGGGCACCAGCAAAGCGACGACAGTGAGCGCTGCGATGAAATCACCACGCAGCCACGTCCGCTGGTATCGGGGGAGCCAGTCGAGAATGGGGAACCAGTGAACCAGCCGACTACGCGGTGAGATCCCGGAATTACGATCCATGAAACTTACTCTCTGTCACGCAGCAATCGTGCGATAGGAAAGAGGACTGCGAGACCGAACATCGAAGCGAGCACAACGAGCACAATCGTGTCTGGGTCACCGATCACTCCGGTCGCGACCACTGTTGCAGCGGCGATGTTACGCTGGGCAGTCGCCAGTCCTATCTCTTTACCGACCCCCAGCCCCGCGGTGCCAAGCAGATAGCCGATTCCAAAGGCTCCTGCAGTGAAGATAACTACGGCCAGGACCGCACCGGAACCCAACACTCCCAGAATCTCGCCTCCGTAGAGCAGGATGGTAGCGACGACGAGGACAAGTAGTGAGATCGTCGAGATCCCGCCAAGTGGGGTCTGGAGACGCTCGTTCAATCCCGCGACGCGTCCAGCCAGAACAAATCCGATTACAAGGGGCAGGAACATCGTGAACAGGAGAGGGAGCGCAATCGAGAGCGCGCTTATATCTACGCCTGGAACGAGCAGCGGCACCACCAGCGGCATGTAGACCACTGTGACCACGAGCGACAGAATCAATAGTCCGGATGTGAGCGCCAGATCAGCAGCGGCAACTCGGGCAAGGGTAATCAGAAAAGGAGCGCCGGCTGCGGTGGCAACCAGAAAGAGTCCCGTCGCTCGAGCATCATTCATCGGAATGAGCAGAATGACGACCCAGGCGAATGAAGGGACCAGTACGAAGTTTCCAACCAGACCCATGATGACCAGGCGCGGACTACGCAGACGTCCAAGGATCTGATCGACCGTATAGCTCAGGCCAATCGCGAGCATGCTGCTGAACGCGAAGAGAAGGGCCGAAATGTTGAGTATCGTTTCGAGCGTTCCAGACACGATGTCGCCCTCCCCTACCCGGGGCAGTAGCCAGCTCGGTTGTTCGTCCCTTACACGTGTACTCACTCTATTGCGCCTGTGAGATGGGAAGGACTATACGCGCCGTAACTCCGGGAACGTCCATGAGCCATCGAGAATCTCTTTGCGCGGTCGATAGAGCAGAACCATGTAGTTCCAGCCCTCCATGATGGGAATGTAGTTGGGACGATCAGCATCACCAGCGCCAAAGTTGATAGTAATGGTGCCCTCGGGGTTGCGTTGAGCAGTGACACTGTTGATGTTGTAGACCTCGCGGTCATTCTCTTCGAAATACCCTTGAGCGTTGTATACCGATACAGACCAGAATGCGTCGACGGGCACCTCACCAACCGTGATGGTGTATTCGTCCACAGGCAGATATGGCTCGATGTTCAGGTAGAACGCTTCCCACTCCGGGAGCCCACCCCACCCGGCGGCGGCACCAACCAGATGCCGGACTGGATCAACCTCGTCACGGTTGCCGAAACATCGATGGAACCCATCAAGCCCCCGGGCCAGTTCAAGCAATGCCGAGCGCGTTGCTTTTTGGGTCTCCTGGTCGTACTCCGGGAGAACAAACGGCGCAGAATCAGAATGTTCACCAGCGATGGAAAGTTGATCCTGAAGAGTGTTGACGGTTCTGACATCTTCCGGATCCTCTGAATTTACAAGGATACGGACGCCAAGCAACGCATACTGCGTCGGGATCTCGCCAGGTTCGAACACATGCCGTCCAGCATCGTGAATGACATGATCAATGTAGTGATCCTGATCAACCACCATGACCGATATGTATCGTCCACCGGTATCCGGCACGACTATCGCAATACCATTTGAGACATCGACGATCGCGGCACTGTAGAGCGTATCCCGATTTTGCCGGATGATATTCTGCTGATCTACTCCAGCGATCTGTCGATAGTGAACCCACTTGCCTAACGCTCCTGAATCCCGAAGAAGCTGGCTGAACATGAGATCACTCTCGGCACGAGCGAAGTTGTCAACGTTTACCCGAATGCTCGCCAAAAGATCCTCAAACTTTCCAGAACACCATTCATCGCAAGATGTGATGAAACTCGTCAATCAAGACCGACCACTGTTGACCAGCGGATATCGATTGCCGGTAACCACCCTCGTACTCATGAACAGAGTATGAACAGTAACAAATTGTGCTGAACACTTGTGTGGCACTCAATATATACCCTATACTAACTCTTGTCTACTCTTTGACAGGTGCCCATGTATCAAGCGAAAGGGGTTATGATGGCGACCATGACCGTAGTTAGATACCCGAAGGCCGATGGAGCCGAACAAGCATTGGAGCTCCTCGAGCGACTTCAGGGCCAGCAACTGATCAGGATTCACGACGGCGCGATCGTGAGATGGGACCCGGACAAGAAGAAACCACACACACAGCAACTTACCAGTCTTACTGGAGCCGGTGCGCTAAGTGGAGCGTTCTGGGGGATGCTGTTTGGTCTGATCTTCTTCATCCCGTTTTTCGGCGCGGCAGTCGGGGCTACCATCGGTGCGCTGAGTGGTCACTTCGCGCGAGTTGGTATCGACGAAGGTTTCATCAACGAGACAAAAGAGCAAATTACTCCTGGCACCAGCGCCCTGTTCCTGCTTACCAGTGATGCAGTTCGTGACCGGATTGCCGAAGCTGCCAAAGACATGGAGTTCGAGATCATCGCCACGAACCTCTCGCATGACGAAGAGCAGAAGCTCCGCGAGGTGTTCGAAGTCCACTAGGTTCGAACCGGGCGGAAACCGGAATCACCGATTCCCCACCTGTGTGCCAGAAAATTTCTTCTGGCACACAATGGTTTCCCGGTCTACTTAGAACTCCATTCAGCGGGAGCATCACAGGTATACCCACGCTATCGCGATCTCCGATGTACCCGGCTACTCCAGAACCTTATTGCCATATTCCTCGGCAAGACTGGCAATTTGCTCCCAGTCCGGTTCCTCATCAGACGGTGGCGGGAGCGTCAGCTGTTCGGCCGGCTGGCTCATCCCGGCAACCATTTCATCGAACCCGCCGGGCGTCAGGATGAACAGCATCCGGCACCCATCAGCGCCAACGGTATATCGATGTGGAATCCCTCGAGGACCGTAGAGGAAGTCGCCAACTCCCGCCTCGACGGTCAGATCGCCAATGACAAACGATGCGCTTCCCTCCAGAATGAAGAAGGATTCATCCTCGCGATCATGTACATGTAAGGGAGTCTCTTCACCCGGCGGCTCGGTAACTTCGAGAACGGTCAGCAATCCACCCGTCTCCCGACTACTCGCTTTCACCAGCGTCAGTGAGTTGAACCACCATAAGGCCTGCCCCTCACCGTGCCTGCGCATCAGGGGGGACTGTACCTGGTCAATATTGGACTCTGCGGACATCAATTGTCACCTTCCGTGAACACGAAACCGTTCTACCCGCCGGATCGTCACCGGCTAGAATGTTCGAAGTGGATCTCCTATCGGATAAAGTGTCAGAAGACTGTCCAGTTACGAACATCTGACGACCCATCGGCAGCACGGGCACTCAGAGAGGGAGCACGCGGTGGAACAGCTGAAGATCGTCGTCTGGGACAACATCGGAAACACACTGCTTGGGGTCCGCTCCTGGGATGAATGGGACCAACGCACCCAGCGTGATTTGCTACGCCAGAACCCGGATGCCCGCGAGCGGGTGCAGGGGTTCCGGGAAATCTTCAGCAACTACGATGTCGATCTGGTCTGGCTGTACGACACAGAAAAACACAAACAGGGGTTCGTACAGCTCTACGAGGAATATGCGCCCAGTCTCCGGGCAATGCAGTCGATCGAAGACCTGCGTGAGGAGATCGTGGATGCGGACATCCTGATCGTCCACAAAGAGACGGTGCCGGAGGATGTGCTGAGATCAGCCAGGAAGCTGCGATTCATCCAGCATCTGGGGCAGGACCATCGCGGGGTGCCTGTCGAGGCTGCCCGCGACATGGGAATTCCGGTGGCAGCCACCCCGCTGGAGAACTACCTGGTAGTGGCAGAACAGGCATGGGCGCTGATCCTCAACCATCTCAAGCAATTACCGGCAATCCGCACGCACATGCATGAGCGAGAGTATGGCGAGTCTTGGGGACGATTCCCCGGCACACTGGCGGCCAAAGACCTGAAACTCGGGTTGCTCGGCTTCGGCGAAATCGCCCGACCGATCGCCCGGATTGCCAATGCGTTCCGCACCGAGATCATCTACTGGGATATCGTCAGATTTCCGGAACTGGAGCAGGAATACGGACTCCGGTATGTGGAGTGGGACGAGATCTTCCAGCAGGCTGACATCCTGAGCGTCCAGCTGGCCCTCAATCTGCAGACCCAGGGCATCATCGGTCAGCGTGAGCTCTCGCTGATGAAACCGACATCACTGTTTCTGAACACCGCCCGGGGGAGACTGGTCGATCAACAGGCGCTGGTGGAAGCGATCGAAAGCGGAACGATCGGCAGTGCGGCGCTCGAAGTCTTCGCGGAGGAGCCGTTGCCGGAGGACGATCCACTGCTCGATCTGCATGCTCGCTATCCGTCCCGGGTGACGCTGACCCCACATTGTGGGGCGCTGGCGCCCTGGACCTGGGTTCACGATTCGCAGGAACTCTGGTTCAACCTGAAGCGCTTCCTCGAGGGAGAGCCAGCCAGCTATCTCGTCAATCAACCGTCCGCATCGGATGAGAAGGGTGGCAACGCATGAGCACACCGCAATTCGGCTACTGCCTACCGATTTTCGCCAATCCCGGGAGTGTCCATTTCCGCACTCCGAACTTCGCCGAACTCGATCCCATTACCACCATGCAGCTGGGTCAGTTCGCCGAGAGCCTCGGCTACGACTCGCTGTGGGTGGCCGATCACCTGATGCTCGGCAGGGATGAGGCGATTCTGGAAGGCTGGACGGTGCTGTCCGCGCTGGCTGGATCGACCAGCCGGGCAAAGCTGGGGATGATCCATCAGGGGCACTTCTTCCGGCATCCGGCACTGGCGGCAAAGATGGCGGCCACGCTGGATCAGATCTCCGGTGGTCGACTCATCCACTTCTACGATGTTGGCCAGCAGAAGCGGGAGCATCACGCCTACGGGTTGTCATCGATGGAGGATGACGACCAGCGAGCAGCATCGATGCTCGAAGGCCTGGATCTGACCCTTAAGCTCTGGACCTCGGACGAACCGCTCGACTTCCAGGGTGAGTATTTTCAGGTCGATCAGGCCGTCTGTACCCCGAAACCGTTCCAGCAGCCACACCCGCCGATCTGGCTGGGCGAAGTGCATCCGGAGATCCTTCGCGCTACCGCTCGCTACACGCAGGGCTGGAACACCATGCCGATCTCCGTGTCGGAGCTGAAGCACCGGCTCGGGCTGGTTCGCGCAGCCTGTGAGCAGGAAGGGCGGGACTTTTCGGAAATCGAGATCAGCATGGAGCTTCAGGTGATCATCGAGCCGGACATGGAGTCGGTGCGTCGTCGCCTCAAGGGAATGCTCGATCTGAACCCCGGTCTGGATGTCGAAGACGGACCCGAGCTTGCCAAGTTCGCCAATGGCGTGAGCGACGTCGTTCCAGAGTCATTCCGCCAGACAACGCTGATCGGGACACCGGCCGACGTGCGGCAGCAACTTCAGCCGTACCTCGATGCCGGCGCTGATCACATCATGCTCTGGTTCCTCGATGCCCCGAGTAGCGATGGCATGCGCCTGTTCGCCCGGGAGGTTTTGCCGCACTTCCGGTGATCGAGGATCCTGCTCAATCCGATGAAACTACCCCTGTCCCCCGGATCCGTTCGCCAGATGTTCGTAGATCTGCGCGCCAAGATCGATGCAGACATAGGGATCATCACCAACGGTCCAGGCATCATGTCCCGGTGGAATGACGATGCACTCACCTTCGCCCACTTCGGCGGTCGAGCCGTCGTCCATCTTCACCGCAAGTCGACCGGAGACAGTCAACAGAACGTGGGGAACCGGGCACATGTCCGCCCCCATGAATGCTCCGGCGTGTTCGGCCCACTGCCAGCCCGGTTCGAACGTCAGGCGGTAGACTTCCGCTCCCCCGAGCTCGACCCGCTCGTAGGTCGACTTTGGAAGGGCACCGAACTCCTCAATCGGGACAAACTGCTTCTTGACCATGGTGCTCATGA
Organism: Thermomicrobiaceae bacterium; assembly: GCA_007124395.1. Lineage (GTDB taxonomy): Bacteria > Chloroflexota > Chloroflexia > Thermomicrobiales > Thermomicrobiaceae > SLMJ01. The sequence continues at coordinate 12,848 of SLFF01000428.1, forward strand.
GCATCCTCCTGGTTCTCTACGACCTATTACGCTGGACACAACTGTCCATCCGAGTGACCCATAATAGACCCAATCGGTGCGCCAGGCGCATTATCCCGGTTTGCAGAAAACCTGCTTATACATTAATGCGGCAACGTGCTTGTTGTCAATGATTGTGCAGTCAGAATCACTCCTGCGGCTGGCCTCTGTTAGGGTGTTTTCAGACAATGTGCGTTATCAGATGCCTAGCGCAGGACGATAGCCGGTATTTCTCCTGATGGCGGGTGGAATATTGACCAGAACTTCTCCACCTCTTCGGCAGCTCCGGCTGTGACGGTGGCGGCGCCAATGTCCCGGGCCTGCGACCAGACCTGACGGCCAGTCAGCAATGCCCGCAGAGTTCCCTCAGTGGTCTGAATTACGAGGTCAGCGTCTGCAGGTTTTCCGGTGACGTCTTGAGCCACCTCGGATCGAAGCTCGACTCCATAACTGTCACCAGTGTCGAGTATCTGGAACTCCACCGACAACCAGGTCCTCGAACTTTTTTCGGGATTCAGCCTAGTGACGAATGCTCGCAATGCCAGGTGGATCGGCATCGATGCCGCGACATCCTGATTGGCCAGCCCACGCAGTGTCGAACGAAGCCGGTCCTGATCCAGGGTTCCATCCAGCTCCTGAGCGCCAGTCAGATAGAAGTTGCGCCATATCGGGTTGGTGGTCTGATAGCCAAGCTGTCTCAATGCATCAGCTTTGAGTTGACGGGCTGGCTGGTTCTCAGGGCGTAGGCGCAGGAGATGGGTAAGGATCTCCGCTGCCCAGCGATGATCTCCACTGGCAATGGCATCAGAGGCAATGCGCTGGATTGCCTCCGGTCCACCCATGGCGTCGACATATCGACCTGATCGCTCTCTGCGTGGCAATGGATCGACGAAGGTGGGATCGCCCTCGAACCAGCCGAAGTTGCTGGCATAGACTTGGCGGACTGTCTGCTTGACAGTTCCATAGAATTCGCCCAGCCAGGGATGCTCCCGTAGCCTGGGGGGCAGCTCCGCGATTGCTTCAACCAGTTCGTCCGGGGTCAGCCCGTTTGCCATCAGTCGGACTGACTGGTCGTGAATGTACTGAATGGCGTCACGGGCAGCGGTCAATAGCTCTGCCACGTCGTCCTGACCAGTCATCGGACGACCGTGCCCCAGAAGCAGTGCTTCGGCGTTCAATCCACGCATGAGATCGATTGTCCGGACCCACTGCATTGGGTCTCGAACTGCGCCACGGAGCGCATACAGGTTTGGCAGTGTCTCACCTTGCAGAACATCGGCACCGTGCAATACCTTGTGCTGCGGGAACCAGATCGCGATCTCATCGTCTGATTCGCCTGGTGCTTCGACGAAATGCATGGATATTCCGGCGACTTCAATTTCCAGTGTTCCCTGAAACAGCACTGTTGGAGGAAGAAATCCATTCGTGCCAATGTGCAGAAGCGGCCCGAGCCCGACTTCTACAAGTCCCTCTGCGCCTGGTTCCAGCGCCAGCCCGAACTGATAGGCCAGCCGCACTGGCGGTACGTTTCCCAGACCCGGATTGCCCCGGATGACGGACAGCAACCGTTCATGTGCATAGATATCGATGTGGCAACGTTCGACCTCTTCAGAATCGATCAGCGCGCGTGCACCAGAGATGTGGTCTGGATGGCTATGGGTATAGATGATCGCCTTGATTGGCTTGCTGGTGATGGTGCGGAAATCCGTGATTACCTGACGGGCGGCCTCTTCTGTCTCAAGAGAGTCGATGAGAATGATCCCATCCGTCCCCTCGATCATGGTCATGTTGGAGTTGCCATAGCCAACCGCCACGAAGAAGCGATCCATCACCTGATAGATGCCCTGTTCCATCATCTGGGCATGCCTGGTAATTCGCTCAGGTATTGTTTCAGCATTACCGGTAAAGGCCAGGTTCCGGCGATTCAGAAACAGGGGATCGGCGATCGGCATTCTCTACTCCTGGGTGAGTCGGAACACATTGCAGAACAAACATTCTATAACCATCTGGTAGCCCTGTCATCTTTCGATCTGCCTCAACCAGTGGACACAACAGAGCTAGGCGATGCGATTCAGCCTCGCTTCCACCGCCTCACCATGAACGTATTACTCACCCTAATAGTATTACGGTTTAGATAACGTATACTGGCGATACACCGTATTACATACAGATTCGGAATCCGAGGTGATCGAGATGGCCGGGACCTATCAATCGAGAATGACGAGCAAGGGACAGGTGACTGTGCCCGCCGCGTTGCGTAAGGAACTTGGCTTGCAGCCGGGCGACCGCGTGGAGTTCGTCCAGGAAAACGGGACGATCCGGGTCCGGAAGGCGGAGTCGATTGTCATGAAGCTGGCCGGTTCGGTAAAGACGCCTCCCGGACAGGAACACTGGACCTCAGATCAGATTCGGGAATTCATGGAAATTGAAATCGCCAGGGACGTCTTGCAGCGAGGTCGCATGATCGATGATGAGGAGTAGCGACGCGTGAGGTTTCTGGATACTAACGTTTTCCTGCGATATCTTGTCGTGGATCTTCCTGGCCAGTCGCCCCGCTCCACCGAGTTGTTTCTCACAATCGAACAGGGCGAAGAACAGGTTCAGACGTCACAAGTCGTCATTCTTGAGGTAATTTTTACCTTGCAGAAATTCTATCGGCTGTCTCTGGTTGATATACGCAATCAATTCCTTCCCGTGGTTCAACTTCCGGGAATTCGTCTTGACCATAAGGAGTTCCTCGAGCCAGCGTTCGACCTGGCGATCCTGAAGAATATCGGTTTCCAGGATGCGCTCAACGTAGTGATAATGAAGCATCTTGGCCTGACCGAAATCTACTCCTGGGACCGCCATTTCGATCAAGTGGACGGTATCCAGCGGATCGAGCCTGATACGCCTGATCCGAGCCTCTGACGCCCATCACTGGCACAGCTCTGTAACCATTCCCCACCAGCCTTCGCGCTCTCGAGTCAGGAACAACGCTAACCTGGATCTGACGAGGCCAGTTGCCGTCAACACTGTCGAGACGCGGGAGGCAATCAGGTGCACCATGGATTCCGCGCAGCGCTGACCACTGGGCCACCATCCCGCCTTCATCGAGCCAGACTGACGATCACCGCGATGTGGCGCACGATCGTCTTCCTGCTGAAGGTAATGCCGATGCTGCCCTCAAGGGCGCTGAACCCACTCACCCCGGAGCCAATCGTCACGAAACTCCGCTATCCAACCAGTCGGGGAGCAGTCGAGGGCGATCTCTATCGCCCCGCGACACCCGGCCCGCATCCCGGGATGGTGATGTGCCTCGGTGTGATCCCGATCGATGTCGATCACCCGCAGATCCCGAGGCTCGGCGAGGCACTGGCCAGGTCAGGATTCGCCGCGCTGCTCTACTGGTCACCGGCCATGCGGGATCGAAGGCTGGCGGTGGATGACATCGCAGAAATCGCATCTGCCTACGCCTACCTGCTGGAGCAACCGGAGATCGATCCGGCCCGCAGCGGATTGTTCGGAACCTGTGTCGGCGGGTCGTTTGTGTTGATGGCCGCCGCTGATCAGCGCATCCGGGATCGTGTCCAGTTCGTCGGAACCTTTGCGCCGTTCTCTTCCATGTGGACATTGGCCGAAGATGTCGCCAGTGCCAGTCGGGAGCTGGACGGCAAACGCATCCCCTGGGAAGTCGATCAGCTCACCCGGGCGGTGTACGTTCGGACATTGACCGCGGCTCTGCCACCCGATGAAGCGGCCAGACTGCGTGTGGATCAGGCCGAGAACAGCATCGGTACGGACGATACGCATCTCTCAGAGACCGGCAAACTGGTAGCCAGCTTGCTGAAACCACAGACGCCAGCCGGGGCTCATTCGCTACTGCGTCTACTTCCAGCCAGTCAGCAGCAACAGCTCACCGACATGTCCCCGATCACCTATTTGCCGGACATCCGCGCATCGCTGGTAATCATCAGTCATGACCGCGACGATACAGTCGTCCCGGTCGGCGAATCCCGCCGCATGATGCAGGCATTCGAGGGTCGCTCAGGTGCCCGCTACACCGAGTTCCAGATGTTTCAGCATGCTGATCCAACCAAACGATCACTGGCACCGCTGAAGCTGGCGAAGGAGCTCGGCAAGTTCGCTAGCGGCCTCTATCCCATGTTTCGAAAATCCCTGGGGAGCTGAGCATCTGCGTGACTGTTCCATAGACGGTGGAAGGTGACGAAAACAGACCTCGCAGGGTATTGTGCTGGTGCTGAACCAAACCAAATACCCTGGAGGTCTTGACGATGACAATACACCTGAAGTTGCCA
>SLFF01000383.1 GCA_007124395.1 Thermomicrobiaceae bacterium
CGAAACCCGAGCCGGAGCGGCAGGGTGTTGATCGCCGAGCGCAGCTGGAACGCGCCGGTCTGATACTGGATATGGATGAGGTCCGGCTGGGTCTCTTCGATCGTCTGGCGAACCGTTTCCACGATGCTTGAGTCCCAATTGTCAACCGTGCTGACAATGCGTGGATCGTTCGCGCCGTCGAGGGCGGCACTCGAGGTCATGACCAATGACTCCCAGCCATGTGGCTCAAGGGCATCGGCCAGGATTGAAGTGTAATCGCCAATGCCGCCGTGCATCGGCGGGAACTCACCAGTGATGAACAGCACGCGACCGCTCACGAATGTCCTCCGGAACCACGAAATCGGGCCGTGAAGACCCGGCTATACATACCAACCCGCTGCCATCGAAGACTTCGCTTGTGGCCGATCAGCCCTTTAGTCATCTCGATGATGATCCGGACCAGATAGGTCATCAGCAGAAAGACGTGGAGCGACCACGCCGAGACTTTGCCAAAGATTTGCCGGTAGAGCAGCACCTTGCTCGAATCGAAGTGGATCTGCCGTTGTGGGACGTTCTGAATGCTGCTGGCGCCTTCATGATGAACCACCGCTGCTGTGGGGAGATACACGATACTCCAGCCATACTGTTTGAGTCGGTAGCACCACTCCACCTCCTCAGAGTACATGAAGTAGCGTTCGTCGAGAAGTCCGGCGCTCTCTATTGCCTCTCTCCGGACCATGAGACAGGCGCCGACCAGCCAGTCGACCGTCTGTGTCTGATCATCCGGGCGATCTGCCAGGTAGTATCGCCGGACGACCTGGTTATCCGGCCAGTAATCCTGAATGATCGTGCTCTCCAGATAGCCGGTCAGGCGGGTCGGGAAACGACGGCGAGATGACTGGACCGAGCCGTCCGGATACATCAGGCGTGGCCCGACGAGCCCCACCCCGGGGTTGTCGTCCAGGTAGTCGGCAAGTTGTCCGAACGCATCGCCGAGAACCGTGGTATCCGGGTTCAGCAGGCAGATGTGACGGCCGCTTGCAGCACGGATCCCCTGATTGTTGGCCGCCGCAAACCCCGCGTTATGCCGGTTCTCGATCAATGTCACGTCGGGGAATCGTCGCTGGATCATGCCGGACGTGCCATCGGTGGACGCGTTATCCACCACGATGACCTCGCCGGTGTGGCTGTTCGCTTCCAGCCAGGCCTCGATCGACGAAAGGCAGTTGTTCAGCAAATCGCTCGTGTTGTAGGAGACGATCACTACACTCACGTCGATCGTCTCTTCCGGATGCCCGAGCCGGGCAAAGCGGCCTTCGGTTTTGCGGGCTGCTGGCTGAAAGTGATCGCGCCGGCTCCGGACAGCGCGCCATTTCTGATATTCGTACCAGCCCATGCTGGAGGCGAGCAGAAGGCCGAGCCCGCCATCCCGGTAACCATTGAGAGTGACGAACCGTCGCCAGAATTCCTTGAATGGGCGTCCAATGATGGTCCGGCGACGGCCAACATCGCCATGGACCAGATGTTGATCTGCTTCCATCAGTGCGTAGCGAAGCTGGATGGCGCGAAACTCGGAGAATGAATCGAAGTTGATGTGAATCATGGGTGATTCCAATTGAGATTGTGAGCCAGAAAGCTGGAGTTGTTCGTGAACCTGAATCGACGCGTCATAACGGCCGCTCGATGTCCGGAAGAGACGTAACTGCGAATCGGGCCACCAGCCACCACCGGTCAATACCCGGTTGCCGAAGCGGTTTTCCCGTGGAATGCGGTAGCCGTCGATGTCATCGGGCGGGTTCTGCAGGAGCTCGCGGATTTCATTCAACAGCGGAGTCGGGAGATACTCGTCAGCGTCCAGAAAGAGGATCCACTCGGTTTCGACCAGGTCGATCGCGGCGTTCCGCTGGTTGGCGTAGCCGTTGAAGTGCCGATGATGCACGCTGGCGCCGAATTCATGGGCGATCTCCACGCTTCGATCACGACTACCAGAATCGAGCACGATGATCTGATCGGTCAGTTGCCTGGCACTGGCGAGGCAATCGGCCAGGTGGCGTTCCTCATCGAGTGTGAGCACCACAACTGTGAGTGGCAGGGTTGTGCTGGAAGCATCAGTCATCGCTGGCACCTGCCCAGGTTTCCTCGTAGATTCCGGCGATTGCCTGCAGTTCCTCGATGGTACGTCCCCCGGACGGCAGCGGCAGGCCAGCCCGCTTCAGGGAGATCCCAAGGTCCATCAGGGAGCGCAATCGGCTCCTGAAACGTTCGTTTTCGTGCAGCCGAAAATAGCGTGCCCGGCTCCGGTGAAGCTGAGCTTGCATCCGATCCGGCGCCTGTGATGTGCTCTGCCCGCCATGATGGATGACATTTGCGGATGGAGCGCAGAGAATCGTCCAGCCAGCTTCGCTCATTCGCCGGCACCAGTCGATCTCCTCGCTGTAGACGAAATAGCCGGGGTCAAACGCTCCAACCGTATCCACGATCTCTCGTCGAACCAGCATACACGCTCCGAGTGGATGATCGATTCTGAACGGTGATCGCCCATCGCCCCGGTCATACCTGCCATTGATCTGGCTACCCATAAGGCGTGGATGCAGGGGATAGAGATCGAGGAATGTCTGCACCAGCCCTGGAAACTGGAATCCTGCCGTCTGGAACGAGCCGTCTGTATTCAGTAATACCGGAGACACCAGACCGATATGCTCCGATGCGACAAGCGTTCGCCAGAGCCGACCGAGCGATTCCGGCTGGAGCTCCGTATCCGGGTTCAGAATGAGGAGCGCGTTTCCCGTGGCGTGCTCGATCCCGAGATTGTTGGCGGCAGCAAAGCCGAGATTTTCCGATTGCGCGAGCACGACAACATCAGAATCCGCCGCCCGCACTGCCTCGGCCGATCCGTCTGCCGAGGCGTTATCGACCACGATAATCTCCAGGTCGAGCTCGCTACGACGCTGTTCGGCACGCACAGAAACCAGGCATTGCAGAAGCAACTCGCGGGTATTCCACGAGACAATGACCACGGACAGATAAGGATCGCGTACTGGTGACGACACCTCGTTGCCAATCTTCCCGGGCGGAGATGCCCTGGACCCGGCCCCCACCTGATTCTGCAACGCCAGCCCCGGCAATTGCCACAATTGGCCGTCGGGGGAATTCCGTTCTGCGTACTGATTATGGCATGCTAGGGTGCGTCAACTAATGTGTCGTTGCCTGAGCGTTCCTCTGCGCGACACCCCGAGTTTTCGATCAGAACCGACCAGATCACCAGATACCGCAAGATTGGCAGGGTCATGCGCGTCGTTCGGAATGTTGGATACCTCAATCGCCGGAAGCGGATTTCCCGCTGGACGGTGTTTTTCGGCGTTCTTGGTCTCGCTCTCGCCATGCTTATGGTGACGAGACCGGAGCTGATTATTCCTGCCTACGGTGTGCTGATTGTCGGGTTCCTGGTCTTCAACGCTGGTATGCAGCAGATCACCAAGTGGAACCGCAGCCCCCGAGCGGATGAAGTGCTCGATCAATTGCTTCGCCGCTTGAATGATCGTTACGCAATGATCCATTTTCCCGAGATGGGTGGCTGGCGGCCGGAGCACGTGTTGATCTCACCGGCCGGGATGATCGTGATTACCCCGCGTGCGGTGCCGGGCAAGATCGAAGTCGAGGGCGAAAAATGGAGCCGGAAGGGCAACTTCTTCGTTCGCTTCTTTGGCCTTGGTGGCCCACAACTCGGAAACCCGACGATCGAAAACGTTCGACAGCGGGAATCACTCTATGAATACCTGACGCTGAATGATCTGCCTGGCAAGGATCACATCGACGGCGTCATCGTCTTTCTCAACCCGCGCTCGGAGATCGAAGTTATCGAATCCGATATCAGCGTGGCGATGGCTGATGAGTTGCTCTCCACCATACGTGATTTCGGTGCCGAGACCAACCTGGCCAACGACGAGCGCAAAGAGATCGTTAGCGCACTGGCGCAGGGCGAGAACGTCGAAGGCCCACTCTCGCTGCCGTCACGCGATCCCAACGCCCGCGCAGCCTGACGCAACCGGGAGATAACTGGCGTGGGAACATCCACGACACAGGTTCACAACTGGCCGATCATCGGTCATGAATCAGCGGTTGATCAACTCGCCCGGGCTGTTCAGTCCGGGCGAATCAATCATGCCTACCTGTTTACCGGCCCTGATGGCGTTGGTCGAAGAACCATCGCTCGAACCTTTGCCCGGGCGCTGGTCTGCGACGCAGAACTGGAATCCCGCCCGTGTGGCACCTGTTCAGCCTGTCGCCGTGTCGGTGAAGGCTCCTATCCCGATGTCACCACGGTGAGCCTGGAGTCCCAGCTCGCTTCGAGTGAGCGGAAGGACTCCCGCAATACGGTGATCTCCATCGAGACGATCCGGGAACTACGCTCATCGGTCTCACTCCGACCAATGGAGTCGGACTGGCGTGTGGCGATCATCGAAGACGTCGATCGGGTCTCCCGAGACGCCTATGATGCACTGCTGAAAACGCTGGAAGAGCCACCGTCGTATGTTGTGCTGTTGCTGATCGCCACCGAGTTCGCCGCACTACCGGAGACGATTCGCTCCCGTTGCCGGCACATCTCGCTTGAGCCGCTGTCACGTCCGCTGGTCGCCGAAGAGCTGCGAAAGCGTGGCGTGGCCGATGAGCAGGCGGATCTCATCGCCCGGCTGACACGCGGACGGATTGCCAGAGCGATCGAACTGATGGCAGATGAGGAAACGCTGGAGCAGCGGAACGAATCGGTCAAACGCGCCGTCGAGATGATCGGCGACCCCCTGGTGGCGCTGGCTGAAGTTCGCCGGCTGGCCGATGTCTACCGGCGTGGGCAGCGTGATCATGTCCAGCAGGAGATCGATCTGTTGATCGGGCTCTGGCGGGATCTGCTACTGCATGTTGCCGGGCGGCCAGACGATGTCACCAACATCGACGTCATCGGCGATTTGACGAGCGCCGGGCCGGGCTGGCAGCTCGCCGACATTCAGCGGGCGCTCGAGGCCTGCTATCAGGCGCTGCACGACCTCAGTGTCAATGTTCAACCACGTCTGGCACTCAATACGATGGTGATCCAGTGGCCGGAACCAGGGAATCGCGGATGAGTGCCGAATCATCGCGGATCTGC
>SLFF01000344.1 GCA_007124395.1 Thermomicrobiaceae bacterium
TCATCGGAGACGCATTCAAAGACACCGAAGACCTCGCCGGGATGTTCTCGGGCTACGATCCAGAATCCGGCGCGTATGAATCGTCCAGCTGGGCCTACGATGAAGACCACCTCGATCCGGAGATGGCCGATCCCCGCTGCGCGTTCCAGATCATCAAGCGGCATTTCTCTCGCTATAGCCCGGAGATGGTCGAGCAGGTTTGTGGTGTGCCGCAGGAACTCTTCGAGCAGGTTGCCGAGGCGATTCTGACGAGTTCCGGGCCGGATCGGACCACATCGTTCTGCTATGCCGTGGCCTGGACCCAGCACACCACCGGCACACAGATCATAAGCTGCTGCGCGCTATTGCAGTTGCTGCTCGGGAACATGGGACGGCCGGGTGGCGGGATTCTGGCCCTTCGAGGGCACGCCACGATTCAGGGCAGCACCGACATCCCGACGCTTTACCACCTTCTGCCAGGCTACATATCCATGCCGATGGTCGATGCCGGTCACCTCGATCTGCAGTCGTTCGTGGACGCGATCCAGCAACCGAAAGGCTGGTGGCACAACGCCCCGAAGTACATCATCAGCTTCCTGAAAGCCTGGTACGGCGATGCCGCGACTGAGGAGAACGACTATTGCTTCGACTATGTGCCGAAGATTTCCGGTGACTACTCGTTTGCCGCGATGATGCCGATGATGAAGGACGGGATCATCAAGGGACTCTTCTGCATGGGGATGAACCCGGCGGTCGGCGGGCAGAACTCGAAGCTGATCCGGGAAGGGCTGGCCAATCTCGACTGGATGGTGATGCGGGATCCGTATGAGATCGAGACGGCCGCCTTCTGGCACGATTCGCCGGAAGTTCGCAACGGTGAGGTTCGTCCAGAAGACATCAAGACGGAGATTTTCTTCCTCCCTCCGGCCGTGACGCCGGAGAAAGACGGCTCTTATACGAACACGCAGCGGCTGGTTCAGTGGCACGAGAAGGCGGTCGATCCGCCGGGAGATTGCCGCTCCGAGCCTTGGTTCATGTATTACCTTGGTCGGCGCCTGAAGGCGCTCTATGCCGGCGAAGATACTCCACAGGCACGTCAGCTCCAGGTACTGACCTGGGACTACGACACCGAGGGGATCTACGATGATCCCCGTCTGGAGCAGGTGATCGAGGAGATAAACGGCTATACCGTGAGCGATCGGAAACTGGTGTCCGGTTTTACCGAGTTGAAGGACGATGGCTCGACCGCCTGTGGTTGCTGGATCTACTCCGGGATCATGCCGGAACCGGGGCTGAATCTGGCGCGAAACCGGAAGGGCGACGATGCGGCATCGCTCGAGTGGGGTTTCGCCTGGCCGGCCAACCGGCGGGTTCTCTACAATCGCGCCTCGGCCGATCCGTCCGGTAAGCCGTGGAGCGAGCGCAAGCGCTGGATCTGGTGGGATGAAGAGCAGGAACGGTGGACCGGCTACGATGTGCCCGATTTCCCGGCCACCAAGCCTCCCGACTATCGACCCGGGCCAGATGCCGTCGGTATGGATGCCCACCGCGGCGATGCGCCGTTCATCATGATGCCGGATGGCCACGGCTTGCTCTTCGCTCCGGCTGGCCTCGTGGATGGTCCGATCCCGACGCATTACGAGCCGTGGGAGAGCCCGGTGACCAATCTGCTCTATCCAGAACAGGTGCGCTCGCCGGTGGTGCCGACGTTCGATCGGCCAGACAATCAGTATCACGAGATCGGCGACCCGCGATTTCCCTATGTGCTGACCACCTATCGATTGACCGAGCACCACACGGCTGGCGGAATGAGTCGATTCGTTCCCTGGCTGGCCGAGCTTCAACCTGGCGGATTTGCCGAGATCAGCCCGGAGCTGGCCGGTGAGTTCGGTATCGACAACGGTGACTGGGTGACGTTAACCACCTTGCGTGGGGCGATCGAAACCCGGGCGCTTGTGACCGAACGATTGCAGCCATTGACGATTCACGGTCGGCCGGTTCACCAGATCGGGATGCCGTGGCACTATGGCTGGGGTGGCATGGCTACGGGCGATATTGCCAACGATCTCAGTGCCCTGATCGAGGATCCGAACTCCCGCATTCATCAGGCAAAGGCGTTTACCTGCGATCTGAGTCGCGGACGCCTGACCCGGACGAACGGAGCTTCAGGCGATGATGAGTGAACCGAAAACCGGCGCCCGTGAGGGAGCGATGGGCTTCCTGACCGATACCACGCTCTGTATCGGCTGCAAGGCGTGCGAGGTGGCCTGCAAGCAGTGGAACCAGCTTCCGGCCGATAATTTCGGCTACACCGGCAACAGCTACGACAACACCGGCGATCTGGCTGCCGAAACCTGGCGGCATGTCTCCTTTGTGGAGCAGCTGGCTGATGATTCCGGCGCCCGGCCGACGTCGCTCAAGGCGTTCCAGAGCAACTGGCTGATGATGAGCGATGTCTGCAAGCACTGCGTCAACGCTGGTTGCCTGGAAGCGTGCCCGACCGGGGCGATCGTCCGTACCGAGTTCGATACGGTGATCATCCAGCAGGACATCTGTAACGGCTGCGGCTACTGCGTTCCGGCATGTCCGTTCGGGGTTCCGGCGCTTAGCCCGATCGACCACAAGGCTCACAAGTGCACACTCTGCTACGACCGTCTTCGCGGCGGGATGGAGCCAGCCTGTGCCAAGGCGTGCCCCACCGATTCGATCCAGTTCGGGCTGGTTGAAGATCTCATGGAGCGGGCCAGCGATCGGGTCGAGAATCTCCGGCAGCGTAGAGTCGACGGTGCGTACATCTATGGCGATCGGGAAACGGGCGGAACCCACGGAATCGATGGGCTGAACGCCTTCTTCATACTGACTGCTCCGTCCGAGACCTACAATCTGCCGGCCGAACCGGAACTGCCGCAGGACAAGACGTTCCCGAGCTACGCATCGACGATTCTGGCTGCGGCGGCGTTTGCAATCGGCGCGGCGCTGTCGCTGAGAGGCAAGTAGCGTGGTAACTGAGTCCAGTGGTTTCCAGCGCCGGTGGGAGAATCGACGAGCCAGAGCCCGCTCCGCTGGAGATGAGGCGAAGGAGAGCTACTACGGCCTGCCGGTGATTCACAAGCCGCACTGGGACTGGTGGATCATCGTCTACTTTTTCGTGGGCGGTATCTGCGGGGCGGCCAACGCGATCGCCACGCTTGCCCGCTGGCACGGTGGCAAAGAGGGGGAGTCAATCTCCCGGGTGGCCCGGTATCTTTCCTTCGGAATGGTCATCCCCAGCACCATCTGCCTGATTCTGGATCTCGGGCGACCGGAGCGCTTTCTGAACATGCTTCGCGTTGTGAAGCTGCGGTCTCCGATGTCGATGGGTACCTGGATTCTGCTCAGTTCCAGCTTCTTTCTGTCGCTGCTGACGGTTGATCAGGCCCGTCGAGACGGACTGCTGGGGCAGGACAATCCACTGGTGCGGATGCTCCGCTGGATGCCGGTCCGGCTGATCGATGCACTTGGCGTGGTGCCTTCGCTGATGCTGGCCGGCTATACCGGGGTGCTGCTGGCGGCGACGGCGGTGCCTCTCTGGACCCGGAACCATCTGGTGATGGGACCGCTCTTTCTGGCCTCGGCGTTCTCCAATGCGGCGGCAGCGATTACGCTCATCCTCGGACTACGGGGACGCTCTGTAGAGGGTGCCCGGCATCGCATCGAGCGTCTCGATTTGCTGGCGATGTTTGCCGAGGTGGCGTTGCTGGTGGTGTTCAAGCGAGGCCTTACCCGCACCGTGTCCGATCCACTGGAGACCGGACAGACCGGCAAGCTCCATCGCTACGGTGTGCTCGGGGCTGGTATCGGCCTGCCGCTGTTGCTGCACGGCAAGTCGATCATCGGGCGGTCGCCCAGCGGGCGGAGTGTCTCGATCATTGCCTCGGCACTGGTGCTGATCGGCGGCCTGGCCTTCCGGTACGTGATGGTCATGGCCGGGCATCGCTCGGCCGACGATCCGAAGGCGACGTTCGAGATGACGCGCAAGCGAGACTAGCCGAGACTGGCGTAGTAGAGCGCGTTGAACAGCAGCCGATAGGTGCCGCGAGTCTGCGCCCGGAACTGCGGCCGGAATCCGAACAGAATCGCTCGGCCATCTTCGACCGGGATGTCGATCAGCGCTGCAGATCCCCGGATATGCTCGGTGCCGACGATCCAGCCGGAGAGTAGCTGGTTGTTGGCTGGATACCGGGCCACCTGGTTGACTTCATCCTCACTGATTGGTGAAAACGCGTGTCGCCCGGTGACAAGCCCGGCTACCTCGCGTTCGTATCCATAGCCGATCGGGTGACGTGGATCGACCAGCATCTGCAGCATCGCTCCGGGGGCATAGAATTCCTGCTCGCTGAGGAGTTCCAGCGGGTTGATGATCGGCAGGTAGAGATGGCGAAGCGCCACCTCGCTTGCCCCGTCGATCGTGATCAGTGTCCCGCCCGACTCGGCAAAACGGCGGAGGTTCGATGCCCCACGTTCCCCGATACCGCCAGCATATTTCGCGGGATATTCCATCGTGCTGTTGCCCAACAGGATGTCATCGGCACTCTGATGAGGCAGGAGAATGACATCGTAGGAACGATGCAGCCCACCCTGCCGGATCTCCTGATCCCGGATTGTCGCGAAATCGAACTCGTACTGTTCCAGAATGAATCGGGTCCAGCCCTCATCCATCGCGTTGCCCAACCAGCTCCGGTAGATCCCGATGCGCGGTTTCCGCAAACGTTGCATGGGGATGTTCGGTGACCAGTTTAGCCCGCGGATTGGCACTCCAGTCTCGGCAGCGACCGAGCGTAACAGGCTGGCATCGGGAATTTCCAGCACGAACGTTCCGGCAGGCCAGGTGATCGATGCATCGGTGAACTCGCTGGTTGTCCGGTAAATGCTGGCTCCGGCGTCGAGCAGCCGGTTGACGGCCACGATTGACCGGTTATGCCGTGGATCGATCACCATCCCGTGCTCGGTGGGGCCGGTCAGTACACCGGCGGGTGTCACCAGGTCTTCGGCAACCAGTGGTTCGAGGCTGGCATCGAAGGTTTCTGTGGCTTCCACCGCTTCCAGACCGAGATAGAGTGGCAGGCTATGCGCTGTGATGTCGTAGGGTGGATTCGTCAGGCTTTCCGGTTCGTCGCGCAGATCGGGATAGTGCTGGATCTCTAGCAGGGTCTTCGCAAAGCGGCCGAATGGCTGTCCCATGCGAACGACCCGGGTCCCGGCTGGATACTCGACGCCACCGGAGACGAACGGCCCGGTCGCCTTTTCGACCTCTACGAGGCCGCGCTGCAGCACCTCGATCAGATCGGTCAGTGTGCCAGGGTCCTCCTGCTGTTCGGGGATGATCCAGGCGTAGGGTGATCTGGTTTCGACACTGTTTCGCTGAACCCGAACAAAGTTCTGAACCCATTGTCGTCTGTAGGCCGCGGCGTTTCGCAGACAGGCGATGGCCGACGCCTTGTTGTATTCAACGATGTCGCGGAGCCGCCAGCTGCCGCCTTTCCAGGGGAGCGGGTTGTTGGCGCGCCGCTCTCGAGGATCGAAACCCCGGGAGTCATTCAGCCGGTCCAGCCCGAGTGAGATCGGCGAGGCAATCCGACAGCTTGCCGCTTCGGAGAGGATGCGTACTCCGCCGTGATAGTGCTGATAGGCACGAGAGGGCGAGTAGGCGTCGAAGATGATCTGTGTGGCCACGCCCTGCTTGCAAGCGGCGGTGAGTTCGGCGGCCATTGCGGTGCCGAGCTGGGCAATCTGGGCCTGCAGAATCGGGTCCACGTTTGGATCGTAGGGATCGACGAAGGGCGGAAGAACGTAGCGCGGGCCATCTTTCATCATCTGGTGCTGGTCGACGACTATATGCGGGTGCCAGACGTTGTGAATCTTGTCGACGGCGATCTGATTCTCGATCTGGGTGAGCATGAACCAGTCCCGGTTGTTGTCGTGCCCGGTATACGGGTGATACAGCTCGGGTGGCGCGGTTCCCTCAGCATGGGTATTGAGCGTCTCGGTGTACCAGCGATCCACCAGGTCCATTCCCCACGGGTTGAGGCTTGGCACGAGGAGCAGGATGACGTTGTCGAGAATCCGGTGGGTCTCTTCGTCGTCACTGGTGAGGAGTTCATAGACCAGTTCCGGGGACATCTGCGTTGAGCCAACCTCGGTTGCGTGGATGCTGCAGGTGAGCAGCACCACTGCCCGGCCCTCTTCGGTCAGCCTGGTCGACTCTTCCTCCGTGAGTGTTCTGGGATCGGCGAGCCGTTTCTGAATCGATCGAAGATGATCGATGTTCTGGAGGTTCGCTGGGGAAGAGATGGTCAGCATGATGAAGGGGTGCCCCCCGCTGACGGTGCCGAGATGGTCGATCGTCATCCGGCTGCTCTGATTGGCGAGATCCTGAAAATAGAGGATCATATCCGGCCACCGGATCAGCTTTCGGTCGGTCCCTGGCTGGAAGCCGAATCGGCTCTTTGGGTCCTGCAACGGTATGGAATTCGTCATCGAATTGCTCCGAACTGCACATACAACGGTCAGGATCGTGACGCCGGGCCGATCGAGAGTTGATGAGATCACAACGAAACGACGCCTGCATCATAGTAGTACACAACTGGCCGTCCCGGTTTATGATTGGCCGTCGAATCGTGCAACTCGTGCGATGACCACTGGAGGGTAGATGCCGCGCTTACTGGTACTGGATATCGATGGAACGCTCCTGAATTCAGAGGATATCGTTACTCCGATCGTCAAACAGGCGATCGCTGACGCGCGCGAGCTTGGCGTCGCGGTGGCGCTGGCGACGGGGAGGCGTGTCGGATCGACGCGTGGTGTGGTCAAGGAGATCGGGATCAGCCTGCCGATCGTGACCTTCAACGGAGCGCTGGTCTGGGATACTGCGACAGAGACGGCGATTCATGAGCTGGCGTTCAGTCCGGCGGTCATTCGCCGGATTGTCGAACTGAGTCATCAGGCAGGTCTGGCGCCGATTCTGCTGCAGGGTCCGGGACATGGTGAGCGTATTTTCGTTCAGGCGGAAAACGGGCTTCGACCGGAGTATCTGGAGTGGTTCCTGGATCCACGCCGGAGCGAGGTCGATGAGCTGCCGCTCGAAGAACTGGTAGGCATACCCGGGATCCTGACTATCGACTTGTTCGGGCCGGAAGCGGCGCTGAAAGAGCTTGGACCGCAACTGGACGAGCTCGAAGTGCAGGTCTACGATGTCGGTCAGGTCAGCACGCAGACGGACCCGCCGAACTGGGCACTCAACGTTCACATGCCGGGAGCGTCCAAGGCTGCCGGGGTGCAGGTTCTGGCACAATCGCTCGGTTGTACGCTGCAGGATGTTGTGGCGATCGGTGATGGATACAATGACCTGCCTTTGCTGGAAGCCGCCGGAATTGGTGTGGCAATGGGTAATGCCCACGACGAGGTGAAGCGGCGGGCCGACGTGGTGGTCAACGGACACGATGAGGACGGGGTTGCCGAAGCGATCCGGCGGTTCGTGCTGGAGCCGTTGCGAAGCGGGCCTGCCGACCATTGACCAATCGGCACAACCACGTGCCGTGTCAATCGTTGGCAATATCAGGGAGCGTCTCTCAGGGGGGACGTGAGTTGGAACAGAATTGCGTGTAGCGTCATCATCACGGTTTCGTATGCGGCAGATCGGGCTTGTTCTTCTCGTAATGGCGCTGGTGGTCCCATGGACGATGGGGTCGTCTGCCGAGGCACCCAGGTCGATCGTGATTGCCTCAGCTCCGGAGATTTCCGGGCCAGAAGGAGCTCCGGAATCTGGTGATGACTTGTTTGATCCTGTGGAACTGGATTCTAACGACGATTCCCCTGCCTACTTCGCGGTCGAAGACCCTGACAATTGGATGACCGTCTCCTCTGAAGATCTCGTTACAGAGGCAAACCCGGATCGTGACCCGGCCGAATTCTTCGGTATGGTGGGGCGTGATCCGTGGTACGAGTATGGAACCAACCCCGAGGATCATCCCAACGACGTAAATCGGGCGTTCCTCGAGAACATGGTCGCCGATATGGCCGATATGGGTGTGCGCTGGATCCGGTTCGAGTTCCGTGCCGAAACGGATGTTCCGGAAGGCCCCGGCCCGATCGACTGGTCGAAACACGACTGGTTCATCAATGAGCTTCTGCCTTCCTACGATATGCAGGCGCTGGCGCTCCTCGGCTCCGGACTGGTTGGCGATAAAGACCGCATTTATCAGTTCAAGCACATCAATGATCGACCCAGCCAGATCGGACGAAACAGCTATACACAGGTCTTCATGGAGCACGTCGAGCAGATTGCTGATCGATACGGCGACAACATCGCGGCGTTCGAGATCCTCAACGAGCCGAACAATAACCAGATTCTGAGCTGGGAGACGAACGGCCAGGTCGAGGAAGTGGACCCGTTGATCTACGGTCGCCTCGTCATCGACAGCTACAACACCATCAAGGAGATCAGTCCGGATTCAGAGGTGGTGGTGGGCGCACTGTTGCATCATCATCTTGATGGGGTTGATCAACATTTCGATTGGATGGATCGGGTCTATGATTCGGTGCATGTTCGAACCTACAAGAGCACTAACGGTAAGCATCCGTGGGATGCTGTGTCGATTCATCCGTACTTCCTGACGGCTGAGGGGGTGATCGACCATATGCACGAGTTCCGCGAGCTGCAGAGCTCGTATAACGACAGCAGTCCGCTGTGGCTGACGGAGATTGGACTCGAAGCGCATCCACCAGCCTGGACGAGCTTCGGCATCATGGACCCGTCGGACAGTGAGCTGGCCCAGGCTCAGTTTATGGAAGAGGTCTACACCCGGCTGCCGGAGGAGACTCCGTTCGTTGAGCGAGCGTTCTGGTTTAAGTACGAGGATTTTGGCAATCCGCGGGATAGCTATGCGGGTTGGGGACTGGTTCGTCTGCGCGCCAGTGACTATCAGTATGGCCCGGAAGCAACGCCCTGGCCCCGCAAACTCGGACACTTCGTGTATCAATCGATGGCCCGACCGGAGATGGTGCCGACCCATCCTGTGCCGAGCCCCGACGATGAAGGGGATCGCGTTCGCTACTTCGAGTCGACCGGTCAGGAGCTGCGTGATCCGTTCCTGCAGTACTGGGTGGATCATGGCGGGTTGTCGATGTTCGGCTATCCAGTGACCCGGGTGTTCGAAGTGCGGGGGCGTCAGGTTCAGTATTTCGAACGGGCCCGGTTCGAGTTCTGGCCGGAGAACACGGGCACCCAATGGGAAGTCCAGTTGGGGCTTCTGGGCCGCTACGAGACGCGCTTCCACTCGTTCGAGCGCCAGGATCCGCCTGATGGTGAGACCACGACTGACGAATGGGTCTACTTCAACCAGACAGGACAGTTTCTGGCCGGGGCATTCCGGGATTACTGGGAGTCGAACGGCGGCCTGGACATTTTCGGGTATCCGATCAGTCCGGAGTTCGAGGAAGAAAATCCGGCAGACGGTGAGACCTATGTGGTGCAGTACTTCGAGCGAGCCCGGTTCGAATGGCATCCGGATCTCGCCGGTACCGAGTATGAGGTCCAGCTTGGGTTGCTGGGCAACCAGGTGCTCGATCAACCAGGCTGGCGTCGCTGAGCCAGTGTGCCCTCCAGTGCTACAATCGATGTCAGAAGAGCGGCCAGGTTCCGGACCTGGCCTAACCGGTATTACGCGATTGGTGGGGAGCAAACCGTGAGCCAGGATGCCCAGGCGCCAGATTCGGATACGTCGACCGATATTGCTGTTCCCGTGGCGGAACCGGCCATTGCACCGGTCCACCCGCTCACCGAGTTCGGCATCACCATTCCGTCGACCGCGCCGATCGCCGTTGCCGAGCGCGACCTGAACATTGGCGGCGAGGTTGTCTTTGCGCTCGATGTTGCCCGAATCGATCGAGCCGAGAGCTTCTATCACGATCTGTTTCAACTCGATATCATCTGCCGGGCCTGGCGACAGGACGATGGCTCCTGGCAAGTCTCGACCGATGAGGTCAACTGGGCCCGGGAGCTGATCAATGGCTACTATCCTGAGCTGGTGGTCCTGCAACGACCGCGCTGGACGCTGGTACTGCATGGAATTGGCCGGGGCCAGGTCCTGACAACTCCGAAGCTCGGCGATGCCGAGGTACCAGTCTCTCCGGCAGCGATGCGAAAGCTCCGCGCCAAGATTCTGATGAAGTCCTATACAGTGGTAACTGATGAGCCGGACAGGTTTGCGTTCCGGGATCCCTTTGCCATGGTCTGGACCCTGATTGTGAACGAATCCCTGTCGAATTGAACCTTAGTTCCGCCAGTAATCGGAGAACGATGTGATTGATGCCGTCAACGAACTGATCGAAGAGTTGAGTGATACACCAGAGGCACTAAAGCGCAAACTGGGTGACCGAACTGATATCAAGCCGCAGACTGCCGAAGACTGGGGGCCGGTCGAGATCATTGGCCATATGGCGACCACTGAGCAGATCCAGCGGAACCGAATGCAGGAGATGCTCACGAAGCACGTGCCCTATCTCAAGGACTGGGACCCGATCGAAGCCGCTCGCCAGAAGGATTACTCCTCGATGGACCTGAGCGCCGTGC
Source organism: Thermomicrobiaceae bacterium (assembly GCA_007124395.1). Classification (GTDB taxonomy): domain Bacteria; phylum Chloroflexota; class Chloroflexia; order Thermomicrobiales; family Thermomicrobiaceae; genus SLMJ01. Next base: position 10,589 of record SLFF01000344.1, read on the forward strand.
TGGCGGAGTTCGTCGATCAGCGTGGCGACACGCTTGTTCTGCTGGTGAACCTGGCCTTGAAGGACTGGGATCGCACCGGTATGAGCGACACGATGGGCGAGGTGTCTCTGGAGGACCTGGCCGGTGATCTGATCGACAATGATCAGAAATGTATGGCCCAGATCGAAGAACATCTGGGGTAACGACCCCCAGGGTAATGAACGAGAACCAGGATTCACGGGCGTCGAGAAATCGACGCCCGTTCTGCATTCCACATGGATGTGGACGATTCGAGGATCAGGAAGGTCTGGCGGATTCCACCAGTTCCATGAGCTGTTCGTGGGAGTCGTCGGGCGTAATCGAGCGAACCACGATCTCGTCGAGTACCCCGTCCCACGCCTTCAGGCGTTCCTGAATCTCGGCGGCATCAGTGGCGGCGATGCTGGCATCGACTCCGCCGAGTCCCATGCGCTCGAAGTGCGCGGCGTACTGCGGGATGCTCTCGTAGCGGGCGGCCTCCTGTTTCAGCTTCTCCAGGCCATCCTCGCGCAGGGATACCCGCACGTAGGTCATCAGACGTGGGCACGGTCTGCCGGCTGCCTCGGCGCCCTCACGGACCAGATCAGCTGACTTGCGGGCGAATTCCGGCGTTAGCCAGTTGAAGAGCACGCCATCGGCAACCTCACCTGCGGTGCGGCACATCTTCGGGCCGAGTGCCGCCAGATACACCTTGCAGCCGAGTTCGTTCCGCAGCTGTTCGATGTGGTCCTTCGCTGTCTGCAGGGCGCCTTTGCCAGACGCGCCAATGCCAAGCAGGAGACGCCCCATCGGCAATTCCTGGTCGGTTCCTTTGCCGGATCGCTCCACGATCTGCTCAGTGGTGTGTCGCGGTACCGGGATCACGCCGACCCCGAGGTTGAGCGATGATGAGTTGTTGCCGGCCACTCGCAGGATCTGAAGTCCGTCCGAGCCGGGCCGGTTGTTGGTCCAGTAGGAAGAATAGCCAAGCTCGTCGGCTCGTTTCGCTGTAGCGGCAACGACCGACTCTTCTACCTCGACGGCGATTCCGAATCCGCGTGGGGTTGTCATGAATTGCTCCCTCTTTTTTCAGATCTGGTTCTGCGGCGTGAACGTGCTGTCTGTTGACCATAGCCGAACCGGGACAACGCGACAACAGGGACAGGCAGACAGAACTTCCGATGCCCGAACATCGATCGGGAGTCAGCTAACGGTGTGAACGTTGTTCAGGAGTTGAAGGGCAGCGTGACACGAACCCGGGAATATTCGCGCGATGGAGATGTCACTCGAACGTATCGTGTGCGATGGAAGCAGATGTCGAGCGCGACGGCCTGGACTCCGAAGAACAGGGCAAGACCGACCATCGGAGATGTAACAGTCGAGACGAGCACCATTGTGCCGATACCGAGTCCGACGGCAATTGCAGTCATGACCACTCCGTATCCCAGGAGAGAAAGTCGGGAGCCGGTGAGCGTTACCAGATAGGGTGAGCTTGCATTGCGGAAGATGTGGGTGAGTGCGGTGCCGGTTGCGGCGATTACCAGAGAGATCGTAATCAGGCCCTCGAGTGACATCATTGCTTCCAGGTTCATGATCCGCCCTTCCACTGGTCAGGGAACCAGCACTTGTCCATGTTCAATGGCCACTCGGAGTATGCGACGTGCGCAAGTGTTGGGTCTATAGCGGATGGGTACCAGTTTGCGTATCCACTTATCCCAGTACAACCGGACGGTACGCGGGTACTTGCGTGGTACTCTGGTCATTTGGGGAGCAGAAACGGCCGGGCAGTATGTGCTGCGCCGGCCGTTTTCCTGTGCGGATAAGTGTTTTGAACTAGCCTTCGAGGGTGGCGGTTACGGAGATCTCCGCACCGTGGCGAACCAGGTTGGAGATCGGGCAGCCTTGCTCGGCCTGCAGGGCCAGACTTTCGAACCCGGATTGATCGAGGCCCGGCACCTTGCCCAGCACGGTGAGGTCGACCTTCGTGACCTTCGGGCCGCCGTCGACCATGTCCAGCGTGCAGACGGCTTCGACCTTCAACTGCTCGGGGCCGTGTCCAGCCTGGCCGAGAACGTTGGAAAACGCCATTGCGTAGCAGCTTGCGTGCGCTGCAGCGATCAATTCTTCCGGGCTGGTGTTGCCACCGGCCTCCTCGACACGGGCTGGCCAACTAACCGGCAGCTCGGCGGCTCCACTAGTCACCAGCTTCAGCGTACCCTTGCCATCCGCCAGGCCACCGTTCCAGACAACGCTCGCGTTACGTTCTGCCATTGGCATGGTTCTGTACCTTCCCTGTTCGTGTCATTCAGCGTCAATTGACGTTACGTACGTTGTTCCTGCAGATTATCTGCCATCAGGACAGCTGTCGAACGATCTCCGGAATTTCCGTGGTAACCGGCCTGTCCCGGGAGCCCGTACCAACGTACCGGTAGAGGATCTCGCGCTCCGGTCCCAGAATGTAGACCGTCGGTCGGCAGATCTGTCGATTCTTCGGCTCGTCATCGTGAAAGATGCCGAGTTCGTGAATCGCTTTGCAGTTCGGGTCAGAGAATACCCCATAGGGGAGCTCGATCCGCTTCTTCAGATCGCGGCAGGAATCGAACGAATCACTGGAGATCGCGATGATCTCCGCATCTTCGGCGGTGGTGGCTTCGTGGATGTCGGCGAACTCAACGAGTTGCCCCCGACACGGTGGTCACCAGTGTCCACGAAAGAAGATGACGACCAGCCTGGATCCGGGAAGCTCATCGATCGTCACCGGATCGCCCTGATCGGTCAGAACGCTCAGATGACCGATGCGGTCTCCGAGGTCTGGTCCGTCGATTTCGAGTCCAAAACGCACAGTCGTTCCTCTCTGCTCGATCTATCGAGCCAGCGCCTGAAGATATCGGCAGTAGCCTTCTCGCATCTTCTGGAAATCGACCAGTCGGTACGATTCGTTCGGAGCGTGCATACCGTTTTCCGGCAGGCCCCAGGAGAAGAAGACCATGTCCGAGCCGAGTTCGCGCTGGAAGAGTTCGGCCACCGGCACGGTGCCGCCGACGCGAGTAACCAGCACGTCCTTGTCGTACATGTCCTCCAGGACTTCCATCGCCGTCTTCAACCCTGGATGCTCCCGGCTGATGCTGAATGGGAACGCTTTGCCCTGGGTCGGTTCAACGGTGACCGTTGCGCCTGGCGGGCAGTGCTTCTGGCAGTGGGCGTCGATCAGCTTCACGATCTCTTCCGGGTTCTGATCCGGAACCAGTCGGCAGGTGATCTTCAGATGGGCTTCGTTTGGCGTCACGGTTTTGACGCCCTCGCCCTGGAATCCACCCCAGACCCCGTTCATGTCGAGCGTCGGGCGTGCCCAGGCCCGCTCGTTCGGCGTATAGCCTGCTTCGCCTTTGAGTTCGGAGACGCCGACCATTTCTTTGTAGGCATCCTCGTTGTACGGAACGGCGGCGATGTCTGCTTTGTCGCCGTCGGTCAGGTCGACGACGTGATCGTAGAAACCGTGGATGGCGATCTTGTGGTTCTCATCGTGGAACGTGGCGGCCAGTTCGATCAGCGACTGCACCGCGTTGGGCACGTTGGCGCCGTGGACACCGGAGTGCAGATCGGTGGCAGCCGTCTTCAGATTCACCTGACAGGCACCGAGACCCTTGCTGGAGATGGTCACCGATGGCTGATCGGCGGCGTGCATGCCGCCATCTGCCGAGATGACGAAATCACAGCTGAGTTTGTCTTTGTGCTGCTGGATCACTGGACCCATCGACGGTGAGCCGATCTCCTCTTCACCCTCGAAGAAGATCTTGACGTTGACTGGCGGCTGGCCATCGGTCTTGTAGAGCGCCTCGATCGCCTTGACCGTCGCGTAGGAGTTGCCCTTGTCGTCGGAAGCGCCACGGGCGTAGAGGCGGCCGTCGCGCTCGGTTGGCTCGAACGGGGGTGTTTCCCAGAGTTCGAGGGGATCCGGTGGCTGGACATCGTAGTGTCCATAGATCATCACCGTCGGCTGGTTGTCATCGACGTGCCAGTGGGCGAAGACGATTGGATTGCGATCCGTGGGAATCAGTTCGACCTCCGGGAACCCGGCATCCTTCAGTTTGCTGGCCACCCAGTCAGCCGCTGCCCGGACATCGGCATTGTGATCTGGAAGGGCGCTGATGCTTGGGATTCGCAGGTATTCTTTGAGCTCTTCGACGTGGGAATCGTAGTTTTCGCGCAGGTATGCGCGCCATTCAAACGACACGAAGCGGTCCCTTTCATGAGGCAGTGCGCGGCATATGCCGCGCACTGAGGAGATGCTGAGTTCTAGAGTACGCCGAGTGCGTTGAGGCCCTTGCGAGTGCGCTCAATCTGATCGGAGCTCAGCCACTGCAGTGGGTGGGTCATATATCCGCCACAGAGGCCACGGAGAACGTGTGGGGCCTTGTAGCAGGCCGGGCCAGGTCCGATCTTGCAGACATCGACGACCTGCGTCAGCACGCGCTGTCGATCGGCTGCCTTGGCGAAATCACCCGCCTTGTAGGCATCGAAAATCTCGCGCTCCAGCGCCGAGGCTGCGTTCACGGTTCCACCGATGATGCCGTGTCCGCCGATCATCAGGTTGCCGAACAGGGTGCCATCGGCACCGGTGAACAGCGTGAAACCTGGAGCCTGTTTGGCGACACGGGCGTAGTGGGTATAGCCGACATAGTTGCCGCTGCTGTCCTTGATTCCCATGATGTTGCGGTGCTGGGCGAGCTTCTCGAGTGCCGCTGGCGAGATGGTGACCTTCGTGGTCTGCGGGATGTTGTACATCATGATTGGCAGCGGGCTCTCATCAGCCAGATGCTCGTAGAAATCGATCACGCCCTGGTCATCGAGGTTGTAGTAGAAGGGAGGCGGAACCAGTGCCGCGACGACTCCCGGCTTGTCCATCTTCTTGAGATCTTCGATGATGTCGACCGCAACCGTTCCGGCCGCACCGGTCATGATCACGCCCGGCTTCTCCCGTGCGGCGTTGGCTTCGAGGACGACCTCGAGAACTTCCAGCCGCTGCTCACGGCGGAGGCCGTTGCACTCGCCGGTGGTGCCGAGGATCGACAGCCCGTGGCAGCCGTTATCGAGCAGGTTGTTGACGATGTTCTTCAGGCCGTCATGATCGACCTCTCGCTCAGCGGTGAGCGCGGTCGACATTGCGGCGTAAATGCCTTCGTAGACCTCTTTGGTGTCCGACACGGTTACCTCCTGGAAAAATTCAGCGCAAGCCTGTTCGACGGGTCGCCGGTGCGATCCCGTTTGCTGGCATCGTAGCATAGCCCGGTGATTCGTTGGTATCAGGCATACTTGGAATTGATGTTTCCGATGCGTGTCCAGGAGGCCCAATGATCGATGAACAGCAGATCGACGATACGAATGACACAAATGAAGAAGAGCTGGCAGACGAATCTACCGAGCAGACGTCCGAACGGTTGACACTGGCCGTGCGCAAGGAACGGCTGGGCCAGCTTCGCACCCAGATCGGTGACCAGGCACAGTTGGACGGCGATGTGGTGGTCGTTGAGGTTGGTGAGCCGGTGGTGCTCCATATCGAGCTCGATCGGGACGGCGTTTACAAGCTGACCTGGTGGGCTACTCAGTTGACTGACAGTTCCCATCATCGGTGGCGTGAAGCCGCGGCATCGATCCTCCGCGATGGCGAGGAGATCCATACGTCTGCGCTGGGCGGTGGCTATCTCATCGAGTTCGATCAGACGGTCGACAGTTACGATGATGCGGTGAACCTGGCTCAGGATACCGTTCGCGTTGAGCGGGTTCGAGAACTGGTGACAGCATTCCCGCAAGCGGTAGCCGCATTGCCGCCGGAACCGATACCGGACTATCTCTTGCCACCGGAGCCGGAACTTCCACCGCTCGGCGAGGCCGAAGCGGAGGATCTGGAGACCGATCCGGAAGGTTTTGAAGATATGGAGTCCGAGACCGCCGGCTGATCGGTTAGACTGGGAGAAGGGGTTCCCGGTTCTGTCACTTATGTACGGAATGAGAGGTCAGCATGTCGTTGACCACAAAATCCCGGCTTGAGCATCTTGCTCGTGCTGCTGCCCAAGCGCTTGCCGATCAATCTATGGTCGAGGAAGCGTGGGTTCAGTTCGATGAGGATCAATATCAGGTGCTAATACTGGTCGACTCAGCTGATCTCGGGGTAGAGCAGGAAATCCGGGCAGTGTACGGTGAGCTCATGTCGATGTATCCTGATCAGGAGCTCGATCTCTATGTCACCAGCACCTACAGGACTCCCGCCGAAGCGTGGCGCTCACTGATCGCCCCTGACGCTCGCAAGATTTTGGCGTAGCAAACCGTTACTGGAGAAGTTGAACGTCATATGGCCGTTGCTGAGCGAAATCTCACAATCGCCAGTGACATGCTGAATCATGGCTCTCCGAGTCTTGAGCAACCAGCCTTCGAATGGATCGTGGTGCTGAGCTACTCTGCGGCAGTTCGAAGTATGAACGCGGGATTGCTGGCGCTAAACGGCACGAGACCTCGCACCCA
>SLFF01000391.1 GCA_007124395.1 Thermomicrobiaceae bacterium
GATCGTTGACGTCGCGAATCAGCCCGCGATCGAGTGCCAGCCCGGCCATCGTCGCCAGGTAGCTCTTGGCAACGCTGTAAGTCATATCGATCTGCCAGGTGTTGCCCCACTCAGCCACCAGGTGGCCATGACGAAGGATTGCACCGTTCTCCGGTCCACGTCGCTTGATGGGACCGATAACGCCGGCATAGGGCTCATCGGACGGCATCTCGGCGTCGGTTCGGCCGGCCAATTCACCAAGGATCTCCCGGCCATCTCTGAACTGTGAGGTTCCGACTTCGTTAGTGTGGAACCTGATCGCCTCCTGAATGCCGTCCGCGCTCATGCCGACGTCTTCCGGGCTGACCGACTTCCATTCGGTTGCTCCGGGCACGTACCCGGTGGATGAATCTATAGCCATCTATTCCCCTCTCTGACTGTGTTTAAGCACCTGCTTGCTCGACTAACGGGCCTGGGCCGGTGACCAGTCGAAATCCTTTTCGAGCGGATACATCGGCCGGCGCAGGTTCTTGTAGTCGAACTGCTCGGCGAGTTTCGGGCTACTGATACCGGGCGCATCGATCTCGATAACCTTTGTGGCGATCGGTTCGAAGGCGGCCCGGAAATGGGCGGCACTCTTGAGTACCAGAATCCGCCGCTCGGTTGGCTCGATCCCGAAGGCCCGGAAGTAGTTGTGATCGTTAGGATGACCACGCAGCTCAGAGATCTGGAGCTCGATACCGCCGCGCCCGTTGATCTCCAGAACCACTGTCTTGCCTCTGCCGGCAACGGTTCCGGCACCCATCGGGCCGGCCATCAGGAAGCTGCCTTCGTGGATCAGCCGGACCTTGCCGGTCACTTCCACAGGATCTCCATGCAGGCCATCATGCTTACCGCCAACGTTGAGCGTCACCGTGCTGCCGACGCCGGCATCGACGCAGGCCTGCACTGCTTCCTTGTCCATAATCTGCGCCACAGCCGCGCTTTTCGCGTTGTTGCGAAGCAGCCCGGCGAGAATTGCGGTGCCGTCCCCGGCGGTTCCGCTCGCTCCGGAATCGGAGATGTCGGCCAGCACATAGACGCTTCCCTCCGGGGCGTTCATCGCCTCCTGGATGGCGTCGTCCACGGGCACTGGATCGATCTCGAAGTCTGCGCGGAGATCCCAGGCCATCTGCGCCAGCTCGTCGGCGTACTTCTGGGCGAGGTCCGGATCGTTATCGGTGACAACGATGGTCGAGATGCTCGTGTATGGAACGTCGGAGAAGGGGAACCCGCCGAGTACGGTTGCGGCGACGACGCCTGCTTCTTTCTCCATCTCCCGGGCACGATCGATGATCGTCTTCAGTGGTGACTGCCAGGTGGTGACCATTGACTGGTTCGGAGCGATGACCGGCACCTTCACATGTCGCATTACTGGCTTGATCTTGCCCTGAAGTGTCTCAACCAGCATCTCCATCGCCCGAGCGCCGGTCTCTGGCGTGTCGATGTGCGGGTACTCCTTATATCCGACGAAGGCGGTGGCAAGTTCCATCATCTGTTCGGAGAGGTTGGTATGCAGATCGAGCGGGGCGATGATCGGAAGATCCGGTCCGACGACATCACGGATCGCCTTCAGTAGGGGACCTTCACCGTCGTGATCGTGCTCCAGAGCCATCGCGCCGTGGATGCCGAGCAAGACGCCATCGATCTCGCCGGCGTTCTTGATTCCCTCGACGATCTCGCAAGCCATCGTCTCGAACGCTTCCCGGGATACCCGGCCCCCGGGAACTGATCGACCGAACGTCGTCGGGATGAGTTCCACGTCGTGCTTCTTCGCTTCGGAGATGATGCCGCCGTAGATGGTGCCGGTGCCTTCAAGATCGAGGATTCCCTGTCCGCGATGAATGGCACTGGAGCCTTTCTGGAAATCTTCGAGGGAAGTTGGTTCCCATTGAAAGGTATTGGTCTCCTGAGAGATTCCGCCGGTTACGATTCGCAGCGTCATGAGATGGCTCCCTTCGCCAATTCTGGTCGACTTCCTGTCGGGTTCTGCGGGCTGCTACTTCGCCACGTAATGTCGCAAGAGTTCCACGGTCGCGTCCAGATCTGATTCCTCGATCATCTCGAACGGAGAGTGGGTGTAGCGAGTTGGTGGAGCTAGCAGAACTGCTGGGATTCCGTGACGGATGAACTGCGCACCGTCACTGCCGAATCGTTCGAAGATCGCATGTTGCACCGGGATGCCGTTGGCCTCTGCCACGTCGACCAGTTCCCAGATGATCTCGCGGCTATAGTGCGTTGATGCGTCTTTGTGGACGAGGATTGGACCCTTGCCGAGACCAGTTGGCATGGTGGTCTCGGCCACGAGTGGGATGTCCCCGGCCAGTCCGACATCGAGGGCCAGCGCGACATCCGGCTTCATGTCACGGAACAACGCATTGGCGCCGATCAGCCCGTTCTCCTCCTGGACGGTCACCGCGAAGCTCAACTGGCAATTCAACGCATCGGCAACTCCGTCTTCGAGCAGCTTCGTCATCAGGGCGATGAGCATGCGGTCGTCGATCGCTTTGCCGTAGATCTTCGTGCCGAGTTGACGCATCGGAGGGTTCCAGATCACTCGTGCACCGGGATGGACGCCAAGCGATTCGGCGCCTTCCTTAGAACTGGCACCGATATCGACCCAGAAATCCTGGTAGGACATCCCGGCCTTGTTGCGCTGTTCCTCGGTAAGAACATGACCGGTGGCTGTGGCCAGGAGACCGTCGATGGGACCGTGTCGACCGAGCACCAGGGCAGGTTGCCCGATTGGAAATCGCTTGGCCGGGTCATCCATGACCTGCGCAGTGGCAAGGTGAAGGAACCCACTCTCATCGATACTGCGCACCATGAATCCGATTTCGTCGGCGTGCGCCTGGATCAACACCTTTCGGCCGGTGCCGCCGACTCTCGCATAGAGGTTGCCGGTAGGCGATCGTTCGATCGACTCAACCGCGGAAGACCAGCGCTTTTCGCACCAGTCCATGATTTCGGCTTCCTGACCGGTCGGCCCGGGAATACTGCACAGTTCATCCAGAAGTTCGAACCACGACATAAGCTGTTGCCAGCTCCTTTCAATCAATCGCGTGCTCAGGTTGATTTAGTTGATCAACCTATCAATCAGTCGTTCAGAAATGCGACTGAGTCAACGTCTAAGTGCTCAGTCCCTGGAACAGGTGACCAGCGTATCTCGTCAGTCTTCGACTCCAGTAGTGTTCCACCCGAGCAAATCGCCCAGACGCGTCCATCAGGAGTCTCCAGGAACGACTCCACCATGTCCTCCATTGGAGTTTTGATCCCGGTGGAAGCCGATTCCCATGTTGAGCCCTGATCATTGGAAACCTCGATTCGGCCGTGCCGTCCTACATTCGGAGACGGGCCCGCCAGCACGATTTCCGGGTTGCTTGACGGGATGATCACGCCACGAGTGTAGTCGCCAAACAGCTTGGTCCAGGTGCGGCCACCGTCGGTGGAGCGTGCCAGGCCACCCCGATGATCCGGGGAGTCGTTCGGAGAGTGATCGATTCCGGCATACCCGAGCGCGGCGAACAGGAGCGGATTCTCGACCGGGTGGCCAGTGACATAATGAATGTCTGAATCGACCCCCACAAACTCGCATCGCCATGACTCCCCCTCGTCGTCACTGATGAGCAGGCCTCCTACTTCCACCGAAGCGAAGTAGGTTCGGGACTCTGGTGGCGAGTAGATGTTTCGAACCGCGCCAGCCCGTGGTGAGTAGGGGAGATACCACTTCTCGTATCCCGGAATCTGGCGAATCCCGCTCAATTCTTTCCAGCTCTCTCCTTGATCAGAGCTGAGGAATATTCGCCCGGGTTCGGTTCCGACGAGCAACGCTCCAGTATTCAACGGATCCGGACCGAGCCATCGAACACAGCTCAACGTAAACCCGTCGGTTACTTCCTGCCATGTCCTACCGTGATCGTCGGAACGGAACATTCCACTTTCGTAGGTGCCGGCAATGATTCGTGATGTCTGGTTGCTGTGTTGAACAACCATCATCGCGGAGATTTGTTCACCATCGAGCCCGAGAAACGTTGGGCCGTCTGAATCGACACGATAGACCCCTGAACGTGTTCCTGCGAGTATTGTGCTCATGTCGTCGATCCTCCGTTCGAGCCCTTGTTTCCTCTGTACTTCTGTCTGGACGCTAGCTGTGGCCATCATAACCCAGCATCGTGGATCGTCTACGATGAGTTTGTGACTACTGTAATCGTCGGGCTTTCCCGTCCCGGCGAATTCCGGTATGGTGCGGTGACACAGGATCGTGATCGATAGTCGATCGTCTCGAACGGAGAAGGCCCAGATGTCCCTGAAAGAGATTCTCGGGATCGAACCGGTGATTAATTGCGCCGGAACACTAACCAGGCTTGGCGGGATGCCGTTGAGTGATCGTGTTACTGAAGCGATGTCCGCTGCCGGCAAAGAAAGTGCCCGAATCGAAGACGTCCAGCGGGCAGCTGGTGCGTATCTCGCAGACGTCTGTGGCGCCGAGGCTGGATACGTCACTGCCGGAGCCGCGGCCGGACTGACCGTGGGTGCTGCTGCGTGCATCGCCGGGCTCTCTCCTGCGGCGATGGATCAACTCCCCGATACGACAGGGCTGAAGAACGAGATCGTCGTGCAGCGAGCGCATGTCACGGCGTACTCACATGCGCTGAGGGTGTCCGGCGCGAAACTGATCGACGTGGGCTACGTCGGATTTCCGGGGCAGGGGATAACCTGGGGATGGCAAGTTGAAGCGGCGATCAATGATCGAACAGCCGCCCTGTTCTATTCAGTCGGTTCGGCGGAAGGGATCGTCGAACTTCCCGAGCTCGTCGAGATCGGCCGAAAGCACGAGATTCCAGTGATCGTTGATGCAGCGGCAGCACTGCCGCCGAAATCGAACCTGCGTCACTTCATCGAACTGGGGGCGGATCTCGTGGTGTTCAGTGGCGGTAAGGCGATCGGTGGGCCACAGGCATCCGGGATTCTGGTTGGCCGTTCCGATCTGATCGAGTCGGTGGCGCTGCAACACCAGGATATGGACGTCTATCCCGAAACCTGGACGTTCCGGGACACCTA
>SLFF01000094.1 GCA_007124395.1 Thermomicrobiaceae bacterium
CGATTCGAGCAGAATCGCGAAGCCGACGGTCAGCGAGATCTGAACGAAAATCGGTGCCGTGATGTTCGGCAGAATATACCGGAGGATAATCCGGGTGTTTCCGGCCCCTACGACGCGTGCCGCCTCAACGTATTCGCGGCGCTTGACCTGGGCAACGGATCCGAAGGTGATCCGGGCAAACCGTGTCATGTAGAGAACGGCGATAACGCCGATCAGGTTCGTCATACTCGGGCCGAGAAACGCCACAACGACGATGGCTAGCAGGATCGGCGGGAACGTTAGCAGCACGTCGACCGTCCGCATGGTGATGAATTCCCAGATCCCACCGAAATAGCCACCGATCAGCCCGAACGTGACGCCGATAATGGTTGCGAAGACAACCGATACGATTGCCACGATCATCGACGTACGCGTTCCTACGATCGTCCGACTGAGGAGGTCACGACCACGATCATCGGTTCCTGCCCAGTACGTCGAGCTCGGCCCCTGCAGCATATCGCCAGAGTTGATCCGCAGCGGGTCGTGCGGAACGATTGATGGGCCGATAATGGCCAGCACCACCAGCAAGAGAACCGCGATACTCGGAATCCAGACCCGGGGATTGGCCATCGCAACCTGGAACGTACTGCGCCGCGCAGGCAGGCTGCTCAGCTTATCCGCGCCACTTTCCCTGAGACGCCGATTCGATGACTCCGAGGACGTCGATGCTGCGCTCTGTGTTTTCCCTGCTTGTTGCTCAGTCATACTTGATCCTCGGGTCTAGAAACGCGTAGGTCAGATCAGTCAACAGGTTGATCAGAATGAAGACAATGGCGATGAGCAAGACAACCGCTTGCACCACCGGATAGTCTCGCTGATTGATCGCGGTCAGCAGGTAGGTGTTGACGCCTGGCCAGTTGAAGATCTGCTCAACGAGCACGGAACTTCCAAGCAGCGTGCCCATCTGCAGACCGATGATGGCCACCACAGGGATCAGCGCATTGCGCAGTGCGTGCACCATCAGAACGGATCTCTGGGTGACACCTTTGGCCCTGGCAGTTCGAACGTAGTCTTCTCCGAGCACCTCCAGCATGGACGATCGTGTCATTCTGATGATCGTCGCGGCGCTCAGGATTCCCAGGCTGATTGCCGGGAGCGCGAGCCTGCTGAGATGACGAAGCGGATCCTCACCGAACGGAACATAGCCTGATGTCGGTAACACACCGATGTACAGGGCAAAGAACAGGATCAACAACGGCCCGATGACGAACACGGGAATCGAGAGCCCGAGTACTGAAAACGAGGTTATGAAGATGTCTGGCCAGCGATTCCGGGTGTTGGCTGCGATAACGCCCAGCGGAATTCCGATGATAATCGAAATGACCAGCGATGATAGCCCCAGCTCCAGCGTTCTGGGAATTCGCAGGATGAGGTCATCCCGAATCGGTCTGCCACTGATCAACGAGTTTCCCGGGTCACCGCGAGCGATGTTGCCGAGCCACTCGAAGTATTGCTCGTGGATCGGCCGATTCAGGCCGAGCTCGTCACGAACAGCTTCGACCCGTGCCTCGGTCACCTGTTCTTCGCCAAGGATGACGTAGACAGGATCTCCAGGAACCGCATGGATTGCCAGAGCGACGATTGTTGCAACGACGAACACCATAGCGACAGCCTGTAGCAGGCGCCGCACAACGTAGCGAGCCACTAACCCACTCTCTCCCGTGAAGCGGCCGTGGACGCCGAAGCATCCACGGCCAACGGTTCGCTAGGCTTCTTCGATCCAGACTTTTTCAATCGAGTTGCAAGAGTATGAGAACAGACCACCTGGGAAGTGCTCATAGCCATGCACGTTGGCGCGGGTCGTTTCAGACTGCACACGAGTGCTGATCAACGTGGTGATCTGCAGCTCCATGAGCAATTCCTGGATCTCCTGGTACTTGGCGTCGCGTTCGTCCGGGTCGACCATCTGGCTGGCCTCATCAAGCATCTCATCCAGCTCTGGATAGGAGCAGTTCGAGCGCTGCCCGGCTGGCCGGTTACTGTGATACAGGTCGGCAAGCACGTCCGGATCGCCTTCGCCGGTGCCACGCCCGTGAATCCGGAACTGATACTCTGCCTGTTCCCACCGCTCGACGACGGTCGACCAGTCAAAGAGCGCCAGCTCACAGTCGATCCCGATGTCCTGCAGGTTGCCCTGAACGACCTCTGCGGTTCCCTGATGCATTCCGTACTGCGATGTCGACATCAGTGTGCAGGAGAAGCCATCCGGGTAGCCTGCCTCGGCGAGGAGCTCCTGGGCATGTTCGGGGTCATACCGGAAGGTGCCTTCCAGGTCCGGGTTGTGGCCCATGAAGCCTTCCTGAATCAGGCCACCGGTAATCGGTGAACCCTCACCAAAGAAGGCGACGTTGACGACCGCTTCACGGTCGATTGCGAATCCGAGTGCATAGCGGACCGCAGGATCGTCGAACGGTTCCTCTGCGCAGTTGTAGATGATGTCCATGAATGCGGCGGCGTCACCGGACTGCAGTTCGACATCCGGGTTCTCACGCACCTGATCGTAATCTCGCCACTCGGTGTACTCGGCGATGTGAATGTCGCCCCCGAAGACGGCATTGATTCGCGTGTCTTCGTCGGCGTATGGCACCAGGGTGACGCGATCCAGGTACGGACGGCCTTCGTGGTGGTAATCCTCGTATTTGTGGAGCACGAGGCGAACGCCAGGTTCGTATTCTTCATGATCGAACGTGAACGGGCCGGTACCGATTACCTCGGTGTTCGGATCGCCCCCGTCTTCTATGAAGTCTGCCGAGACGATGAGTGAATCCTGATTCGCCAGGTAGTTCAGCATCGGTGCGGTGGGGGAATCGAGTGTCAGAACAACCGTGTGGTCGTCAGGTGCGTCAATGTCAGTGATCGGGCTCATCTGACCCTGGTTGCTGGCACCGACTCCCGGATCCTGAATACGCTCGATCGTTGCCCGGACGTCATTGCTGGTGAACGGTGTTCCGTCGTGGAACATCACGTTGTCCCGGAGGCTGAAGGTGTACTCCAGGCCATCATCGGAGATGTCGACATCGGTGGCGAGATCCGGCTCCATGTCATATTCGCCATCCTCGACCCAGTGTCGCCAGATAGTGCTGTAGCAGAGTTGCTTGGGAACCGAGGCTGCGGCGCCTGTGCCACTGTGTGGATCCAGGTTGGGTGGATCGGCCGAGAGGCCGTAGATTAGCTCGCCACCGACCTGCACATCGTCCGGAGCATCGGCCTCAGCGTCATCGTCGTCAGCATCGTCCGTCGGCTCTTCGTCGTCGTCGACTTCCTCATCAGCATCGTCCGCTGGTTCGTCGACTTCAGAGTCGTCTGTCTCTGGCTCGTCATCGTCGTCGGGATCAACAGCCGGAGCCGCATCGTCTGCGGTGTCGTCATCATCGTCTTCGCAGGCGGCTAGCAGCGGCATCGCTGCGGCAACACCGGCGAGCCCCAGAGTCATCTTGAGTGCTTTTCGTCGAGAGAACATCGTCTGGTTGATCTGCGCAAGGTTTCGTTGAATATCGTTGTCAGGCATCTACTTATCTCCTCCTGAGCGTAACTACAGTCATCAGCATCGATGACCGCGTGAGCGTAGACCACAGACAATCCGCTAAACGCGGGCAGTCTGTTTATCGTAGGCAGATGGCCGGCGGTTGGCCAGCGATGGAACCTGTGTCCGGATCTTGTTCAGATAATCGAAATCGAGCTCCGCGATTACCACTCCTTCCTGATTCGGCGCATCAGCGAGGAACGTCCCCCATGGGTCAACGGCCAGACTATGGCCATAGCACTTCTTGCCAGGCTCATGCGGCCCAAACTGACCCGGCGCCACGACAAAACACTGGTTTTCGACGGCACGGGCTTTCAGTAGGGTGTGCCAGTGGTCTTTTCCGGTGAACTCGGTAAAGGCTGCCGGAACGAAGATGATCTCGGCTCCATCCAGCGCCAGCATCCGGTAAAGTTCCGGAAACCGGACGTCGTAGCAGATGGTGAGACCAACAGTATGGCCATCGACCTCGGCGGTAACGACATCCTCGCCTGGCAGAATCCGGTTCGATTCATTGGCACTGACGTTTCCAGCGATATCGATATCGAACAGGTGGATCTTCCGGTAGGCGGCGATCATCTCACCCTGTGGATTGAAGAGTGTGCTGGTGTTATAGAACTTGCCCGGAGTATCGGTCTGTTCGATGATCGATCCACCCAGAATGTAGGCGTTGTGCTGCTTCGCCTTTGCGGCAAATCGTTCGGTGGTTGGGCCGGGGATTGACTCGGCAACGTCGTCTTTGGCGCCGTCCTCTCCCAGGTAATCGACGTACTCCGGCAGGGCGATCAGTCGGGCACCCCTGGAGGCTGCCTCGTCGATCAACTCTTCGGCGCGGGAGATATTGGCCTCTTTGTCGCCTTGAGAATTGATCTGACACAAACCGACGCGCATGATGTCGCTCACGATGTATCCCTCCTTGGTGTTCTCTGGACCGTCAGCACGATTGCTGATGGTACTGGTCAATACGTCTGATTAGTCTCCGTACTGCGTGATCGTTGCACTCTTGCCACTGGCGGTTAGCTGATTACCTGAAACCAGTGCACTCAACCGTTCCCGGAAGAGCGTAATGTGCTCATCCATTGCTTGCTCGGCCTGATCGGGATCCCTGGTCGCGATAGCATCGAGGATTGTCAGGTGGTGCCAGACAACGATGCTGAGTTCGCCAACTTTGAGCGCAGACACGAACCAGTAGCGCATCAATTCGTGCTGGAGTAGCTCTGCCATCCGTACCAGGCATCGGTTTCCGGTTGCTCTGGTGATTTCAGTGTGAAAGAACTGATCCATCTGTACCGATTTCGACGCATCGCCATCGCGAATGTCTGGCCCGGTGGTCTCTATTTCCCGGCGGACGAACTCCAGCCATTCGTCCGAGGCACGTTCTGCGGCTCTTCGGGCTGATTCCAACTCGACCATTTGCCGGGCCTCAATAATGTTCTGCAGTTCGGTGAACGAAAGCGGGCTGACCCAGCTCCCTCGTCGCGGCGTGTGCGTGATCATCCCTTCGTGGATCAGTCGC
>SLFF01000083.1 GCA_007124395.1 Thermomicrobiaceae bacterium
CACCAGCGGCCAGTGGCGCGAGCAACTGGGGTAGCCGATTCATGATCTGTTCGAGCGAGTTGGCGCGCTCCAACGTCATCGAGGCTCGCTCGGCGACGTCTGGGATCAGTGATCGACGAGCAGCCATACCTGGTGCGCTGAACAGATTGCTGATGAAGACGAGTGCGGCGATCGCCCAGACTTCCAGCCCGATCGTCAGATGCAGGATCGGGATCAATGCCAGAAAGACGCCCGAGAACATCTCTGCCAGGAGCGCCGTCCGGGCATGACCGATCCGGTCGATGAACACCCCGCCGAATAGTCCCGCCAGAACCAGCGGCGCAGCTGCCGCGAACCCAACCAGGCCGGTCTGCGCACCGCTCCCGGTGATCTGATAGACCAGCCACGGCACCACCACCAGCGAGAGCACGTTTCCGGTCTGGGCAAACCCGGTTGCGCTGAGCAAACCGATGAGTGGTCGGCGATTGACGTCATCGGGAGCACGCTGGGTGTCGGACAGATATTCGGACGTATTCATGGCAATCGGTTACTTTCTCAGACTGAACAGTCACTATCAGGACTCAATGAGGTCCATTCTAGGGCCACTGAGAGGTATTTGTCAATACTTTTGATTGTTTTCGTTCTGATTCTCATTATTTATGCAGAATTGATGAGCGTTGGAGATGAGCGACGACTTCCGGGGAGTGGGAGTTTCGGGTGAGGGCAATGTCAGGCGTTCGGTGCGGAGGAGAGGTTTCCGCGCTCATCGGCCACCAGTCGGCCTTCACGCTGGAGGGCGTCGATCCGCTTTTCGAGAACCGACACTGCAACATGTCCAGTCCGCTGCATTCCGAGACCGCGGACAACCATTCGGGCTGCTTCGGAGGGAGAGATCGTAAAGGAGCGCTGAACGACATCGAAGATGATCGCGTCCAGCTCTTCCGGGGCAACCAGTTCCAGGGTGCGCTCGGTCTGTTCGAGCAGCATCCGGGACCTGATCGGTGGTGTCGTCATGTCGACCGGCCAGACGAACCCGCCATTCCGCTGCTGCAGGTGCCGGTAGTGCACCAGGCGATGCACGATATCGAGAATTCTGTCCCGGATGCGGCTGCCGGTCCGCTTCAAACCGGCTGCCTTGACGATTCGCCGGGCCAGAACATCCTCATGAATCGGCCCCTCGACGGAGACCACTTCCATGATCGCCTGTGCCAGCTCTTTGTCCGGCACACTCGCGAAATCGGGCCCCTGCTTCTGTATTATCAGATCGGCAAACTCATACGGCGGCAGCCTCACATCGTCTGGCTCGACGACCGGCTCGGGCTCCGCGCGCTGCACATGACTCTCTGTTGAGTTCTCCCGCACCGGCGGTTCGGGCACATCCTGCGCGGCACGCGCCTCTTCGATCGCGTCGATCAGCCGCTTCATCTCGATATCTCGATCGTTGAACCAGTCCGTGCTCCAGATACGGTGGAATCGCCAGCCAAGCCCTTCGAGCACTTGCTGGCGAAGCCGGTCACGATCACGCGAGGATCTGGAGCTGTGATAGGTGGCACCGTCGCACTCGACCGCCAGCAAATGGCGACCCGGTCGTTCCGGGTCGATGATCGCCAGATCAATGAAATACCCAGCCGAGCCAACCTGGGTATCGGCCTGGTACCCGGCCTGCTGCAGGGCCGACAGCACGACTGCTTCGAACGGAGACTGGGCACCTTGGCCTGAGACGACGGGACCCGGAAACTCATTCGTCCGGGCGTAGTGCAGGAATGTCCGCAGCGCCTGAACACCGCGACTCGGGCTGCTGAAGGGGATATCCTCGTCAGTGATGTTGGTGAACACCTCGCACCGTCGTCGAGCCCGGGTAATCAGCACATTCAGACGGCGTTCCCCACCCTCCTGGTTGATCGGGCCGAAATTGTTGGTTATTCGCCCGCTGGCATCGCGGCCGTATCCAACGCTGATGAAGATCACGTCCCGTTCGTCGCCCTGCACATTCTCCAGGCTCTTGATGAAGAACGGCTCGGCCGGGTGATCGGCAAAGAATGATTCGGCAGATGGATCCTCACGACGAAGCATTTCCAGCTGATCGCGAATCGTTTCCGCCTGCGCCGAACTGAACGCGGCGATTCCGAGGGTGAGCCCGGGTGTCTCGGCAACATGCGACATCGCGGCCTGCGCCACCACTCTCGCTTCCTCGATATTGTTTCGTGCGTTCCCCCGATCGTAGATCGAATCGGGAAGGTGATGAAACCGCAAACCGAGCGCGCCCGGCTCCTGGGTCGGGCTCGGGAAGACCACCAGTCGATTCTCGTAGAACTCCTGATTCGATACCGCGATGAGCGATTCATGCTGGCTGCGATAGTGCCAGCGCAGCATACGCTCCGGCGCACCCTGGGCCAGGAACAGGTTGAGAATGCTCTGCATATCGCTAGTGGAAACCAGCGTCTCGTCCGGCTCCACATCCTCTTCGATCGTCCGCTGGAAGAAATCGGTCGGCGGCAACTGCCGATCATCGCCAACCACAATCGCCTGCTGACCACGAAGAATCGCCCCGAAAGCATCCACCGGCTTCACCTGACTCGCTTCATCGAAGATCACTAGATCGAACTGCAAGGCACCTTTGGGAAGGAAGTTGGCCACGGAAAGCGGGCTCATCATGAATACCGGTTTGATCGCCTGAATGGCGTTCCCGGCGCGGCGCATCAAGGTGCGGATCGGCAGGTTACGACGCTTCTTCTGAATCTCGGTGGTCAGGGTGCGGAGTTCGCCGCCACCGGAGCGGGGCAGTTCTTCCCAGTGCTTGCGAGCCAGCAACGCCTGGTTCCAGCGCAACTGGTCCATATCCAGTCGACCGAACTCACGGCGCCAGAGCTCCTTGCTGGCGCCACCGGTCTGACTCAGCACGGATCGGGTCCGCCAGGCGTGATCCAGCAGGTTGAAATGCACCCGATAGCGGAACAGGTCGTCGAAGTGATCGCCCGCCTCGTCCCATGACCACGCCAGCCGGGTGACATCAGACATGCCCTCATCGGTGCAGGCACGTCCGGCCCGCTGAAACGCAACCCACTGGCTCAACTGTCCGACGTTTTCCAGCCATCGACGGACTAGCGCAGCCTGGTCTTCAATCGCCCAGTCAGAGACAGGCTCGCTGGATGGATCGTACTCACGATGATCGAACTCCAGTCGCCGGCAGACCCCATCGATCAGATCGCCGGCCGCAAGCCATTCCTCTCCGAGTCGAGACGCCAGCGAGGAGAGCTCCTCCCGATCGGCTCCCTCGTCCAGCGCCCGCAGCAGAGAGCTGTTCAGCCCCTGTTTCTCGACATCCCGCTGGAGCGAGGTTGCGCTGGTAAACAGACGATTGAGATGTGCCCAGTCAGAATTGCGCCCCTTCCAGGCAGACCCGAACATGGCGGAGCCGAGCTGGTCCTGAGCTTCGATCTCATTGCAGGTCTTCTGGTACTGATGAACCTTGAGCAGGAGATCGACCCGATCCCAGATGTCCTCGGGTGCGGCATCGGAGACGTAGTCGCTCAGGCGGCCGCGAGTTCGCCAGTACGTCGGCGAGAGCCAGCGAAACGGCGAACGGCGCCATGACTGCATAATCTCGATCGTCTCATCGAAATCAGCCTGCCACGTCTCTTCGAGAATCGAATCTGCGTGCATCTCGCGTATCTGCTGGCTCAACTTCCCGTCGATCAGCAGCGACTCGATCTCGTTTTCCCGCTTGAGCCAGTGGGGGTCGGAATAGCGAACTTCGCCCTGAGATTCAGCGCTAACCGCACGCTTGCCGGTCGCTACCGCGGTCTGTATTCCGGCCCGGGCGCCTTTCGGAGGCTGGTGAAGTTTCGACCAGAATGTCGCATTGGTCTCCACCACCCGCGAGAGTGCCTGGCGAGTCTCCAGCAATGTCCTCCGGAGATTCTCCATATCGATCGGAGACAACTCGCTGAGCCGGACACCGAGAAACGGGTGCGCTTTCGGATCACCGACCTGACGACGGGACAGCTGGAGATCGGTAACCAGAGAGGCCCGCCGATGGAATGTTGCGACATCCCAGTCCGGAGCCGTGCGCAGATCGAGAAACGGCCAGTCGTCAACCGGACACTCATCCTGCATCTGAACAACCACGCCGAGCGCCTCATAGGCGGAGATACCCGTCTCACCGATCGGCGTTCCGAGCGCATCACAGTATGTGTTAAGCCAGGCACGGTTCGCACCCAGGCGACGCTGATCATCGAGATCGTTCGCCAGATACGGTTCACCAAGCCCGAGGGTTGCGCTGAGATCATCCAGCACCCGGCGTTTCCGGGTCTTGGTGCCGTGCAGCTCCAGACAGGCCATTCCGAGTTCAAGCTGATCGAGGCGCCGCTTGACGACCTCCAGCGCCGCCATCTTCTCGGCCACGAAGAGCACCTTCTTGCCCCGGCCAATTGCCAGCGCAATCAGATTGGTAATCGTCTGGGACTTCCCGGTTCCGGGCGGCCCCTGAATCACCATCGTGCGGCCTTCGATGGCGTCCAGTAACGCCAGTGTCTGGGAGCTATCCGCATCGACGACCATCGGATGATCATCATCGTTGACGACGTCATCCAGAAACTGCTGTTCGCTGTACTGCGATGGCTCCCGCTGGAAGCCCTCAGTGCTCAGCAAGCCAGTGAGGACAGGATGCGACAGCAATTGCCCGTCATCCGGCCAGGTCTCGACATCGAGGTCGTGATACATCAGAAATTTGTTGAATGAGAACTGGTTCAGCACGACACGATCGATATCGACCTGCCAGCGTTTCTGTCCGGCAATCGCATTGGCCACGCGCGAAAGATAATCGGACAGCAGCATGGTCTCCGGATCATATTCAGGCAGCTCGATACCGAACTCGGCCTCCAGCTTGGCAACCAGTGACAGGTTTCGGCCAATCTCTTCGCCCGAGTACGTCACCACGAACTGCGCGGTGGCGTCTCGTCGAGTCAGCTCAACCGGCACCAGCACCAGTGGCGCGTACCTGGCTTTGCTGCTGGAGTCGGCCTCATACCATTCGAGCATCCCAAAGGCCAGAAAGAGGGTATTGAGTCCCTGCTCTTCCAGGGAGATCCGGGCA
>SLFF01000282.1 GCA_007124395.1 Thermomicrobiaceae bacterium
TATCAGAATCACTGCAGCTTCTCCGCAAAGCCATCGCCTGAAATTCACTTGCGGGATCTCCGGATGAAGAATGCCGGAATCAGTGAGACGACGCAGACGATCCCGGCAACGAGATATGTTGTCTGCAAAATTTCCAGAGTAATCGGGATCGCCTGATCGAAGAGGTACGACTCCTGCTGCTCCAGATACTCCGCGGTCGTCTCCGCGTCTTGCTGTGGTGGAATATCGATCGCCCGCAGTCGGGAATCGACATGCCCGGTTGCCCAGGCGCTCAGGACCGAGATCCCCAGTGTCATCCCAAGCAGCCGCATGACGATCACCAGACTCGCCGAGATACCCCGGTCATCGTCCGTCGAATCCTGCAGCGCAGCGTCAGCCAGTGGTGCGATAACAAATCCAAGCCCGGTGCCAGCGAGAATCAATCCGGGGAGCATCGCGGAGTAGTTGAGCTCAAAAGGCCACTGGCTCATCAGAACATAACCGATGGCTCCGAGTCCGAATCCAAGCAGTGCAAGAGGCGATCGACCAAATCGCCTCACCAGGAAGCCGCCGGACAGAGCGGTGATCGCCATAGGGATCGAGAATCCGGCCAACAGCTGTGCTGTAACGATGCTGAGTTGCCCTGCGCTGACCAGAACTGCCACGGCGACCGGCACATTGACGAGTGCAACCATTAGCGCCACACCCATCCCGAAATTGGCGATGGCTGCCGAGGCGAACCGTGGGACCCGGAATAGATGCAATGGAATGAGTGGGTTTGGAATCCGGACCTGCCGGAATATGAACGCAGCAGTCAGGGCGATACCGGCAAGGATCAGCGGCAGCCGATAGCCATCCAACGGGTGCGCTGCAGCACCGAGCGCCCGGGCGCCATCCTCGACGGCGGCTGTCTCCGCGATCGAAAGACCGGTGGTGATCGTCGCCAGCGCGGCGACGATTAGCGCAGCCGATACGAGATCGAGCCTGTGCCTGGCCACGAGATTGGCAGCCACTTCACGAGCAGGCCGGAGCATCGCTGTCCCGATGAGTACACCTGCAGGAACGTTGACCCAGAAGACCCAGCGCCAGGAACCGGCTAACTGTTCGATCACCGAGCCCCACATCGGGCCGAGCACCCAGCCAATCGTTTCAACACCTCCGACGATGCCGAGCACCGGCGCCCGGACTTCCTCGTCGAAGAGATCAGCCACTAGCGCGAGGGTCACCGGCAACATCGCGCCTCCACCGGCGCCCTGTATGATCCGGCCGAGTACCAGAACCCAGAGCGATTCAGCTGTGGCGCAGATCAGCGAACCCCCCACGAAAAGCGCTGCAGCGAGCATCAGAGCACGGAAGCGGCCGATCGAGTCCGAGAGCCTGCCGAATAGCGGAATACAGCTCGTATAGGCAATCAGATAGCCGCTGGCGATCCAGACATACCGGTCGGCCTCGGCTGCATTGATATTCAGATCGAGGAGAATGAGCGGGAGGATCGGCGCGATGACCGTCAGATCAACCGAGGAGAGAAAGACGATAGCGAGCGCTGGCAGAAGAATCAGCCAGCGCGCATCGGGTTTGAAAGGGTTCTGTTTCCCGGTATCTGACACCGACGGAGCCTATTCGAGCTCGGGGACGTCGATGTCCACTGGCTCATCGTGATCCGAGAGGGACAATTCCCAGCTCATCGGATCCTCGGCCTCGGTATCGTGGAGAACAACGCGCAACAGCCGGTAGTCATCCTGGGCGACCCAGATATCAACATCGAGCTGTTCGCTCTCAAAGAAGTCGCCGGCGAGCGCTGTCACCGCCGGGGTATCGACACGTCCGGTCAGGTGGAACGCATCAGTGCCACCCACACTGTCTTCGCCTTCGAGTTCGATGTCTTCAAGTTGATCGATAATCGCGGCGATCCCCTCGTCTTCATCGAAGATTCGCGCCGGATCGTACTGCAGGTCGCTTGGAGCCCGCTCCCAGTTGCCGGTCAGCAGGTTCCGCATGAACATCTCTCCGTCAGAGGCGACCATCTCCAGTGAGACACTCGATCCACCGAAGATAACCGAGGCGTCGGCTCGTGCATCGGCCGGTCGCGCAATCTCACCTGAAACCGCACCGAGGGAAATCATTCCTTCTGCGTCGATTCCAATGGTTCCGTCAATGTCGAGTTCGAAGTTGGCACTGTTGAGATCGTCGAAGGCGTCTGCGGCCTGTTCGACGACGTCGCTAGCCGTCGGTTCGTCGGAATCGTCGCCGTTGTCGGCGCAGGCACCAAGGACCGCCAGCGAGAGAACAAGAATCAGTAGAAGCGGGAAGAATTGGAGTCGTGAAGTCATTCATTTACCTCAAACTGGTTGGATGATGGTTCTCACGTTCGCTAATCGCGATGGTAACACAGGGAGAATAGAAAATTTTGCCGATGACTCACCCCTATGTTACGATTCCGCCGCTAGCACGGGCAGTGTGATGGCGAGGCAACCCAGCACGGCTTTCCGCAGGGACAAGCGCAAAAGGCAAGGGAATCGTGGACGAACTTACGGTACGCGTCGGCGCCGCCACAGATACTGGGCCTGTTCGAGAGCAGAATGAAGATGCTGTGCTCATTTCGGAGCCAGATCCTGCATTGCTTGAGAGCAATGGCCTCCTCCTCGCCGTTGCCGACGGTATGGGTGGGTACCAACGTGGGGAAGTTGCGTCTCGCATTGCAGTAGAGACCCTCAAAGAGATCTTCTATGAATCCCCGATCGGCGAGAATGAGATTCCCGATCGCCTCAAGCGTGCGTTCCGCGCGGCGAACGAGCGTATCTACGAAGATGGTTCGGCCGAGGGTCAGCAGAACATGATGGGCACCACACTTGTGGCTGCCGTGGTCAAAGACAATGACCTGACGCTGGCCAACGTTGGCGATAGCCGCGGATATCTCATCCGCGCTAGCCGTGCGAACCAGGTGACCCAGGACCACTCGCTGGTAGCCGAACAGGTCGCTGCCGGTGCCATGACTGCCGAAGAAGCGCGGGAGAGCCAGCATCGCAATATCATCACGCGAGCGCTCGGTCATCGAAATCGAGTCGATGTGGATATCTTCGAGATGCGGCTGCTCAGCGATGACCGCCTGGTCCTGACCTCTGACGGCCTCCACGATTACGTCACTGATGAAGATCTGGCCAGTATCCCGTTGGCCCGGAGTGCTGACGAAGCAGCCCGAGAGCTGATTTCGCTGGCGATCGAAAACCAGACGAGCGACAACGTGACCGTTCTTGTGGCGTCGTTCCTCGAGGCGGGTGTCGAAGCTGCCGCTGCTGGAGCACCGGAAGAAGAGGCAGAGCGAACCAGTCTCCTCGTTCCAGTACTTGTGCTGCTCGGGCTAATCATCTTCATCGCAATTGTCATCGTAATCCTGCAGATGGGCTAGGCCGACCCATCACCGGGTTGAGCCTGGCAGTCGTTCAGAATGAAGCTGCTGGAAAGGCGTGACCTTGTGCGGTATCCGATCGTCGATAGCCACGTGCATGCCTTTTCTCCAGACGCCATCGAGCAGCGAGCGACGCTCGTTGACGACGACTACTGGTTCGGCGAACTGTACGCCAATCCCGGGGCAAAACTGACCACTGCGGACGATCTCGTAGTCTCGATGGACGACTCTGACATCGACATATCGGTCATGTGCGGCTTTCCCTGGTCTGACAACGCTTCCTGCGTCGATCACAACGACTACATGGCCGTCGCCGCTGGAGAATATCCGGATCGATTGCGCTGGCTAAGCACGGTGTTGCCCACTGATCCAGGTGCTCCTCGAGAGGCCGAACAGTGCTTTCGGGCTGGTGCAGCTGGAATCGGAGAACTCAACGCTGATGCTCAAGGGTTCGACCTGACTCAGCCCGAGGATCTTGCCCCACTGGTCGAAATCTGTGAAGAATGGGATCGCCCGATCATGTTCCACATCAGCGAACCGGTGGGGCATATGTATCCGGGAAAAGGGACGGCAACGCCGGATAAATTGCTCGTGTTTCTAGAGCGATTTCCCAACGTTCGGGTGATCGCCGCCCACTGGGGAGGCGGCCTGCCGTTCTACGAGCTGATGCCGGAAGTATCCGAACTGACCAGAAACGTGATCTATGACTCTGCGGCGTCGACCTACCTGTATCGATTTCCCGTTTTTCGCAGTGCCATCGATATCGTTGGTCCGAGCCGGATTCTCTTTGGCAGCGATTTTCCGGTTCTCGGTCAGAAGAAACTCCACCGGCGGGTCAAGAGCCTGTCTTTGCCGAGCGACGTGCATCAGATGATAATGGGCGGAAACGCTCAGTCGGTATTCTCATTCAGCTAACGAGGCAATAGCGTGATCAGCGGTATTCGAGGAACACTTCTCTCCAAACTTCCCGGCATTCTCCACGTCGATGTTGGCGGGATCTTCATTCGTGTCCTGACTTCGCAGCACAGCGTGGACAATGCGCCCGATCCCGGCACAGAGGTAACGCTGACGACACACCTTCAGGTTCGTGAGGACGACCTGACGCTGTTCGGCTTCGTCGGTCAGGACGAACTGCAGTGCTTTCAGCTGTTGATCGGCGTCAGCGGTATCGGACCGCGCGTTGCTCTGGGAATGCTCTCTGCCAGCCGACCGGACGATATCTATCAGGCGATTGCCGCCGAAGATGCGACCTACCTGAGCCGGATGCCCGGCATCGGCAAGAAGACGGCCAACCGGATCATCTTTGATCTGCGCGGAAAACTGCCAGAGCCGACCGAGGACGAGGTGTCGTCCACCGGCCCGGTCAGTCGGCGCTCGGACGATATGGATGCGCTGGAGGCCTTGCAGGCGCTCGGATACTCCGCCGCGGAGGGTCGGGACGCCCTGTCCCGAATCGATTCCAGCGAAGGCGAAACGGTTGAAGAGCGAGTCTTCAACGCGCTCCGTATTCTGGCACCGAGTAGCTGAAACTGAAGCTACTGGTTGTTCAGGCGTCGCTCGACCGCTTTCGCATGGGCCGTCAAGCCCTCGGCTCGAGCGATCGTGGTTGCGGCAGGACCGATCCGTTCGAGGCCACGCCGGTTGATGCCAACCAGACTGATGATCTTGA
>SLFF01000301.1 GCA_007124395.1 Thermomicrobiaceae bacterium
CCCGGATAATCGCGAAATTGCGGATTGCCAGCTCAAGTAGCATCGGGTTCCTCGTCAGATAATTGAGAGAACGATCGCTGGATACCGGGAGTCAGCCCCCGGCGGGAAGTTCCGCACAACGATCGCCACCGACCGCTGATTGTCTCGTTGCACGCGATCGAGGTGAATGAGCGCTCTCGACCGTGCATGTCCCGGAACCGGGTGATTTCCATTCAGCAACTGGACAGCAGTTAGTCGACAGGCTGACTGGTTGTCAACTCGCGTGCAGATTCCGTAGTATTCAGCCTATCAGCATGCTCATCGGGTGGCGAGATGAATTTGCTATAATCCGCAACGCTATCGCGTGCGGAGCTTTGACCGACTCGATCAACAGTGTCGGTAGTATCTGATGCGCTTCAACAGGAGTACCCGGCGAGATGACCGGAACAGGCATCGAAACATCCCGGCAAACCAGTGCGTACCGCCTGTCGATGACGTCTGACCATCTGGCAGAGATGATCGAACACGTGCGTTCCTGGTACCCGATGGAAGGCTGCGGGCTACTGGCGACCAGTGGCGAGCAGGTGACACGGGTCTATCCTGGCACGAACGTCGCCGAGAGTGAAACATTCTACGAGATGGCTCCCCGGGAAGTTCTGGATGCCATGCGAGACATCGATTCCCGCGGCGATCGTCTCGGGGCGATCTTTCATTCACATCCATCAACCGGGTCGTGGCCATCACCAACTGATCGTGATCTGATTTTCGATCCAGCCGTGTATATGATCATCATCTCACTCGCTGAATCCGAGCCAGTTGTCCGGGCGTTCCGAGATGATGGCGAGATCAGTGAAGTTCCAATCATCCTGACTGATGAGCCGGAAACAGGAGGCAACCCATGAGCCGCCGGACTATTGGCATTCTCGGTGGGATGGGCCCGCTTGCCACCGCCGACCTCTATACCAAGATCATCAGAGCAACCCCGGCCCGGACCGATCAGGAACATGTGCCGGTCATGATTCATGCAGATCCGACCGTGCCGGATCGAACAGCGGCCCTGCTCTATGGCGGCGAGGATCCACTGCCGTGGCTTATCCATGGTGTTGAAAACCTGGCCCGGGCCGGCGCAGACTTCGTTGTCATCCCGTGCAATACTGCGCATGCGTTTCTCGATGAGATTCGCGCAGCTTGCCCGATCCCGATTGTCGATATGATCGACGAATCTGCCGGTGCAGTTGCCGCCCTGTCCGGACATATTACCCAGGCTGGCATTCTGGCAACCAGCGGAACGGTGGCTGCGAATTTGTATCAGACAGCACTGGGGCGGCACGGATTGCAGCCCCGCGTGCCAGATGACGCACACCAGGCATTGGTGATGGAGACGATCGTGCAGGTAAAAGCCGGCACAATCGACGCACACACCGTTGATCCCGTTCTTCGTGCCGCAGGCTGGCTGGAAGAAGGCGGGGCCGGTGCATTGCTAGCTGCCTGTACAGAGTTACCCGTCGTTCTGCACCAGAATCTGGTGCACGTGCCGTTGATCGATCCGACCGACGTCCTCGCTCACGCCGCAGTTCGTCTGGCTACTGACGACATTGCCTGGAACAGGCTGGAGCAAGAGGCCGGGAAAGTGCAGAGTCATGTCAACTGATCGAAACGAGCTGCTGGACAAACTTGGCCGGGCTCCTGACCGAATGCAGCGACTGATCGAGGATCACCCGGATGACCTGCTTCGACAGGCGGGCGATTGCGGTGGCTGGGGTGCTGTGGAGATCATGGCGTTCCTCCGTGACTGGGATGTGGTTGTCGATGAGCGCCTCAGTCTGATGCTCGAAGAGGAGAATCCTGAATTCGAGCACGAAGATCCGGACCTGTGGTCGATCGAGCGTGACTACCACGCCGAGATCCCCGACGCAGTGCTGGCCGAATTCAGAACCGGTCGGGAACAGCTGATGAAGCGACTGAACAATCTGGACGAGACTGCCTGGGCGCGAACCGGTCACATGCCAGATGAACCGGCGTTTACCGTGGACGATCTGATCCTCGGGTTGTTCCAGAATGACCAGGAACACCTCAACCGGTTGAGGGATCTGCTCCTCTGAACGACTAGCGATTTCCAGAAACGCTAACTCCCTGTCTGCCCGGCAAATTTCGTTTCGGTGGGATATGCTTGGGGAAAAGGACGAGTCGGTGCCCGGGCGTGAGCCCGGGTTTGTTCATGTTTGCGGGTTGATAGACGGTGATGGCCAATGTGGGAAACAATTCTCCTGTACCTGACGATCGTTGTCCTGGCAGCGGTTCCGTGGGTCGAAATCCTGGTGGTCATTCCGTTTGGCATCGGGGTCGGCCTGAATCCGGTCGCGGTGGCGGTCCTCGCCTTCATCGGAAACGTCATTCCGGTCGTTCTGATCGTGATCGGGTTCGAGCAATTCAATTACTGGTGGGCTCGAAGACGTGGCGCGTTTCTGGTCAACCCGGGAGATGAATCCTGGGATACCGGTCGACGTGCCCGGGCGAAACAGATCATGCGCAAGTACGGTTTGCCTGGAACCGCAGCACTGGGTCCTATCCTGATCGGCGTTCACTTCGGGACGATTCTGGCGCTCCTGATGAGCGCCCCGCGCTATCAGATCATCGGCTGGATGGCCGGAAGTCTCATCATCTGGACAATCGGCATCACCGTGGCCTCCTGGGCCGGTATCAGCTGGCTGACCTCGCTCTTCTAGCTACTGCACCTCCGCATCAGCGAGGATCTGATCAACCTCCGCCAGATCAGAAAGCGTCATCTCCCAATCAGCAGCTCTGGCGTTGGCCACCACCTGATCGGGGCTGGTAGCACCGGCTATCACCGAGCAGACCGCATCCTGCGCCAGCAACCAGGCCAGCGCCATCTCGGTGAGCGCATGGTCCCGCTCAGTTGCGAACTCGCTGAGGACAGCCTGCGCGGTGAAGTTGCGGTCAGTAAGGCGACGTTGTTGCCAGGTCTCGTTGCCGTGACCTCTGCTATCCTCTGGCACCGGCTGATCCGGCTGATACTTGCCGGTGAGGAATCCACTCGCCAGCGGCGCAAAGGGCACCACGCTTAGCCCGAAGTAGTCGCAAGCCGGGATCACTTCTTGCTCGATCTCTCGCTCCAGAATGTTGTAGAGCGATTGACTGACCACCGGCATCCGGTAGCCGTAACGCTCGCAGAGACCGACCATCGTCGCGATCTCCCACCCGGCAAAGTTGGAGCAGGCCACATAGCGAACCTTGCCAGCGCGAACCAGATCATCCATCGCCCGGAGGCTCTCTTCCATCGGCGTGAACGGATCAGGCCGGTGCATGTAGTAGACGTCCACATAGTCCGTCCCCAGGCGTTCCAGGCTTGCATCCAGACTTCGGATGATTCGGTGGTAGGACAGTCCCTGATCGTTCGGCCCTTCGCCCACATCCCAGCCGGTCTTGGTGCAGATGATCGCGTCATCACGGCGGCCCTGTAGCGCCTGACCGATATACGCTTCGGAGAGGCCTCCGTTGTAGGAATCTGCGGTGTCGATGAAGGTGACCCCAAGGTCCAGCGCCTGGTGGACGATCGCCGCTGTCTGTGCCGCATCGCAGAATTTGCCAAAGGTGTTGCCCCCCAGCCCGATCTCCGAGACGAACAACCCGGCACGTCCAAGCCGTCGGAATTTCATGTCGTTGCTCCCGTCAATAGTCGTTGATCATCTGCGCAGCGTCTGTTGCAGGACTGATTTTGCCCCACTTGGGTCGTCAATTCACATGATAGGCTCATCCGGGTCATATCGACGCTGGATCGCCCGCCATCAGTTCATCGGCCAGGAGACGTATGTCGGCACGTGCTGTACAGACAACCGAGCGTGTGCCGCTGATTGCGCTTCTGGCGAGCTATGGGACAGTTCACTCCAGCGTTCTGCTCTTCATGGTGGCGCTTCCGTGGTTCGTCCTGGAGACGACCGGCAGCGCCGCCCGGACCGGACTTGCCACCGCAGTCCACGGCATACCGATGGTGCTTGCCGGGATCTTCGGCGGCGTGATCGTCGATCGTCTCGGATTTCGCCGCACCGCGATTATCTCCGATCTGATGAGTGCCGTCGCCTTCGGCATGATTCCGCTGCTGCACTTGACGGTGGGCATCACCTTCGGGCAACTGCTGGCCCTTGTGTTCGTAGGCGCGATCTTCGACACGCCCGGCTTCACCTCACGGCTGAGTATGATGCCGGACGCCGCAAAGCGGGCCGGTGTTCGCCTGGAGCGTGCAAACTCGATCAGCCAGACACTGTCACAGGGGTCGATTCTGCTGGCTCCTGCGATGGGCGGAATCCTCATCGGGTTCATCGGCGCGGCCCCGGTGCTGTTCGTGACGACCGGGCTGCTGCTGATATCGGTGCTGGCGGTCCTGCTCTTCGTACCGATCGAGGCCAGCCGGCCAACCGGTTCGGTTGACGGCAGGCAGGCGTATCTCGGCGAATTGAAGCGAGGCTTCAGCTTCCTGTTCGATTCCCGGCTGATCATCGCCCTGATGATAAGTGTGACAATGATCCAGTTCCTGCGCGCCAACCTGCTGGTGATCATGCCGGTCTATGTGCGGGAATACTTCGAGAGCGCTGCAGATTTCGGGTTCATGTTCGCGGCCCTCGGGGGTGGCGGGCTTATCAGCTCGATCATGTTCGGCATCTGGGGGCACCTACTTCCGCGACGTCCGGTGATTCTGACTGGCGTCAGCAGCCTGATGCTTGCGTTCTTTCTCCTGGCGGCAACGCCGCCGTTCTGGCTGATTCTCGTGGGGCTGGTGGGAATCGGATTCCTCGGTGGCCCGATGATTCCGCTCATCTTCACCCTGCTCCAGGAACGCACGCCAGCTGATCTGCGTGGACGGGTTTTCGGGCTATATGATGCGGGCATCTTCGCGGCGATGGTTCCCGGACGGATCATGGCCGGATATCTGATCGAGTGGACCGGCGTCATCCAGACGTTGCTCCTGGTGGGGGGAACCTACATCCTGGCGCTGATCGGCATCTTCGCCAATCCCCACCTGCACCGGATGGGGAAATCCGGAGACAATGATCCAG
>SLFF01000047.1 GCA_007124395.1 Thermomicrobiaceae bacterium
CGATCTGACGGGCCTGATGCGCAAGCACTGCCGTGATGGTGTTGATAACGAGGAACATGCCGAGCACCAGAACCATCACACCTAGGAGCCCGAGAATCAAAATCAGGGCATCACCCAGCAGGGCGCTGTGGTAGCGCGGGGAGTCATGTACTGCGATCCGGTTGACGGTTGCTCCGCCCGGCTCCAGAACCTCATCCCGCGCCAATGCTGCGACGAATTCTCCCTGCCGGAGATCGCGCGGATCCTCGGCGGCCAGAAGTCGAACATCGTTGAAACCGGTCGGCTGGTCCAGATAGGCGACGGTCTCCCGCGTGATGTAGCCGGCCAGGCTTCCATCTCCGATGCTGGGATGCACCTGGCCTGGATCATAGGCCAGACCGGCAACGGTCAACGTGTGCCGCGAGCCATCTGCCGTCTCGATGGTGATCGAATCGCCGATCTCGAGTCCGGCGTCATCTGCGGAGAGACGCTCGAGCACCAGCTCACCGTTGGCAGGGGGCCAGGCTCCGGCCTCGGGAATGATTCGATCGATCTGAATGTCTTCGAAATCAGCAATCGCGCTTAGCCCGATACTGCGCCAGGATTCATCGTCCTGCTGCAACCGAGCCGCGATGCTCGTTCGCGCTTCTGCATCCCGGATCTCGGGGAGTTCGCGAAGCGCATCGACCAGATCCTGTTCCAGCGGGTCTGTGGTGAGAACGGCAGAGGCGGGGTTGGCGAGATCGAAGCTCTCCTCGATTCCGTCTTGCAGGACAATCCGGGAGGTGAGCATCGTGCCAACCGCGAACACGCCGATGGCGATCGACAGGATCACCAGGATCGTCCGGGAGCGGGAGACCCTCAGGTCGGCCAGGATTTTGTGCCAGCGTGGGCTACCCATTGAGGGCCCCTTCCGGCTGAGGCGTTTTGGCTGCGGTCACCAGTTCGTCGTCAGTTGCGCTGACGATTCGGCCATCCAGCATGACGATGTGGCGGCCGGTTCGTTTAGCCAGTTCATCATCATGGGTCACCATCAGAATCGTCTTGCCGGAATCGACCAGTAGCTCGAAGAGACGGAACACGGAATTTGCAGTCTCGGAATCGAGGTTGCCGGTCGGCTCGTCGGCCACGAGCAGTGGGGGATCGTTGGCCAGTGCCCGGGCGATAGCAGCGCGCTGTTGCTGCCCACCGGAGAGACCGGCGGGGAGCTTGTGTGCATGCTCACCCAGCCCGATCTGCTCGAGGAGTGCCCTCGCCCGTTCCGGACGCTCCCTGGAAGAATAGGTGCCGGCGAAATCCATCGGCAGCATCACGTTATCGAGCACCGATAGCGTGGGAAGCAACTGGAAGAACTGGAAGATGATGCCGAGGTTACGCCCTCGCCAGACGGCGAGCTGGTTCTCACTCAGTTCCTTCAGCGACTCCCCGCAGACGAGCAACTCTCCGCTGCTGGGCCGATCGATCCCGGTTAGCATGTTGATCAATGTTGATTTGCCACTGCCTGATCGGCCGGTAACCGCGATGAACTCGCCCGGAACGATCTGGAGACTGACGCTATCCAGCGCGGTAAACGGGCCAGCCGCGGTATCGAATGTCTTGACGACATCTCGCAGATGAATCAGTGGACGTGCATTCTCAGCTCTCATCGTCGTCGTACCAATCTGTCTCGCCCGTTGCCGGGAATATCGAAGTCGTCTCCATTCAGGGACCCGGGGCTACGAGTTCTCGCCGCGTGGTGCGCGAAGCGCCACGAATCCGCACAGGAGAACCAGAAGAATCGTCGTCGAGCCCATGATGTATCGCTCCACCGGGTGCGGTGCGGACAGGTTCCCCACGGTGTTGAGCGTCAGAAAACCGACGAGTCCCCAGGTGAGCCACGCCAGCGAGCGATCACTGAGCCGTCTGGCCGACACCACGCCGGCCCGCGCCAGCACGACCCAGGCGAAGCCACCAAGAATGCCCGCACTGACCGCCGCGATAACCCGGAACCCGGTGGGCAAGACACCATCGACGGTCGTGACGGAACCACCCATGGTTGCTTCGCCCAGCGGCAGGCCGGCCGCCACAAAGCGAGCTGGAAGGTAGCAACGCCACCGATCAACACCGCGGCCCCGATCGCCGCGTTCTGGACCGTTGCAAACGGCATCGTGTGTCCCTGTTTCTGCATCTTTCCGCTCCTCTGGTAGTTAGATCTCATCGGCCTGGCCATGTGATCTACTCTAGGAGTTTTCCGGTAATCCACCCTCGGGAAAGCTACTGATTCACGAGTACGGGGTTAATTGCTTGCCATTGTCTACGTAGCTACGTAGGACGCTCATCGAGAGTCAAACAGTCCTGAACATCAATGTGTGAGCCGGAATGCATGCCAAGCACACATAACCGGCTCACTCTGAAAACCGCTAACTTGCCGGGTTCGGCGTGGTGACCTGAGCCTGTGGCATTGCCAGCTCAGCGTCCGGACCCTTCCAGGCTCGCCAGGCGAGAACCAGGAGTGCTCCCGAACCAGCGACCCCTGCCAGGAAGGCGATCAATCCGCCAATTACCGGTACGATTCCAACCAGTTGGAGGATGATCAGTCCCAACATCGCCGGCAGATAGGGGTGCGCCTCATCATATCGACTGCGCAGGAGCATGCGGCCAAGCTGAGCTCCGGCAACCAGATAACCGAGGAACCAGACAATCGGCATAACGAACAGGAAGTAGGCGATGCTCAGTGGCGCCCCGATGATCGTGAAGAAAGCCATGAACATCAGGATTGGCAGTAGGAACCAGCCAGCAACAACACCGAGCAACGCGGGACCCGGCGTCCGACGAATTGCATCCCCGGCCTGCTTCAGTTGGCGCCCACCGATGCCAGCGAAGATCACACCAGCCGTCAGCACGACCAGCGTGCTCCCGACCCACAGAAACGCCCAGAAGATACCCCAGTCCCAGAAGTTGACCTGGTAATCACCTTCAGTGATCGAACCGGTGACCGTCGCGCCATCAGCACGAGCAAACTCGCCACGAATGACCGATACGTTGTCCACCGTTGCAGAGGATGCGAGATCGAGTGTTCCACGGACCACGGTTACGTCTTCGAGCACCTGTCCGGTGATCGTTGCGTCACCATTGATGACCACGAGCGTCCCGGTAATCGTGCCGGCAACAGTAACGTTGTCATTAATCACGATAACGTTGTCGACCGTTTCCT
The DNA here is from genome assembly GCA_007124395.1 of Thermomicrobiaceae bacterium. Taxonomy (GTDB): domain Bacteria; phylum Chloroflexota; class Chloroflexia; order Thermomicrobiales; family Thermomicrobiaceae; genus SLMJ01. The sequence continues at coordinate 3,173 of SLFF01000047.1, forward strand.
GACTGCCGATCGTTACCGGACCATTTACCCGGAAGAGCAGTCCTTCTTCGCCCCCTGTAGTGTCTTGAGCGAAGACGGCTGCGGGAATCATCGCTGCGAGCAGCGCGATCATAGCGATAAGTATCAATGCGCGGAATCCACGGTTCATGACACGCTCCAATCACCTGACCAATTAGCGGTCCCGGCTGGTGATCCGACATCAGTCGGGTGGATGGCATTCACCTCGCCATCCGCCTCCCATCGTAGTGACAGCCCCGCATAAGCGGTGATGTATTTAGTGGGCGCTAAATTACATTGTTGCGACAATCAAATGGATCGACATAATCCTCAGCAAGGCTGGTACGAAATTGCGACGCCCGGGGCTGGTTTTTTGTTTACTTCTAACAACCCAGGCGCATGCTCCAGATAGAGGTATGTTCGCTTGATAGCGAGGACGATATGGAGCAGGACGATGAAGATTCGACCCAGACGAGGACGCACACTCGTTCTTATTCCCCTTGTCTTGTCTCTCATGCTGGTGATCCCCCAGCTCATCGGTTCAGCTCAACCGGACGAGCAGCAATTTGCTTCGATCGATTCCTATGTTGAAGAGCAGATGGATCGATCACGCATTCCGGGCGTCGCGCTCTCGATCATTCGTGACGACGAGATCATCCACGCGCGAGGTTTTGGAGAGACGGCAAAGAGTGCTGAAGCGGTTGATCCGGATACGCTTTTCGGGATTGGATCAACCGGAAAATCGATCACCGCCCTCGCGGTCATGCAGCTCGTTGAGGCCGGACAGATCGATCTCGATGCACCGGTGCAGGAGTACATCCCGTGGTTCTCGCTCGCAGACGAACAGATGTCCGGGCAGATTTCCGTGCGTCACTTGTTGAACATGACGAGCGGTATTCCGGCAACGGCTGGTGGGGAGGCGTTTCGCTCTACAGAGTCCATGACCCCGGAGGCAGCCCTTCGCTCTCTGCAATCGGCCAGTTTCGCCTACGAACCGGGAACCCGGTTCGAGTACGTCAACGCGAACTACGTGATTCTCGGACACCTGATCGAAGTGGTCACTGGTCAGACCTATGGCGACTACGTGCAACAACACATCTTCGATCCACTGGAAATGGAAAACACGTATACCGATCTCGAGCAGTCGCGGCAGGCAGGCTTTACCGGAGGTCACCGCTACTGGTTCGGACAACCCGTTGCACACCAGATGGATCCACTTCCCGCTCTCGTCCCCGCCGGGTACATCGTTTCCACCGCTGAAGATCTCTCCAACTATCTGATGATGTACCTGAATGACGGCGTCTTTGCTGGACAGCAGATTCTTTCGGCATCCGGGATTGAAGAGATGCATCGTGGAGTGGCCGAAGCCACACTCGGTCCATGGGCCGGAGGGGCCCCGGCGAGGTATGCCATGGGCTGGTATGTGGGTGGCCCATGGGGTGATGGCTCGATGATATTTCATCCCGGCAGCGAACCGACATCTACCGCGATGCTGACGCTAGACCGTGAAAACAACGCAGGCACAGTCACGCTGATGAACGCGGCGACCGAGATGATGCTCCCCGGAGTCGCTGGGGCACTGAGAACGATTCCAGCCGGAGTTGTAAGTATTGTCAATGGTGAGGAACCCGGGACCGCCAGTCTGAACCGCTTCTATCTGCTATTCGATCTGGTAATAGCGTCGGTGATCGGCCCTCAGATCTTCGTCCTGGTTCGTCTGGTGCGGCAGATACCAGCGACCCGGAGCGGGTTGATTCGTCGGGCGCTGCCTCTGATCTGGGAGTTCGGTTCGGTGGCAATCATTCTCCTGGCCCCGGCCGTGCTCGGCATGAGCTGGCGCTCGATACTGCTCTGGACACCTGACCTCGGACTGGC
>SLFF01000052.1 GCA_007124395.1 Thermomicrobiaceae bacterium
TCCTCACATCGCGGCTATTGAGATCTGGGATCAGGAGTCGGGAGAACGATTGGCAGTTTCAGAGTACCTAGCGTGATAAATAAACCGCCTTTTCTCCTTTGGAGAAGACACGAAGACCGCGTCAGAGTTAACCAGGCGGACCGGTATTTTGTCCATTAACAGCATCACCCCCTGGCGTTGCCAGGGGGTGGAGTCCGGTCGGGTCAGATGTGAACCGATGTGTCTGTCTGCTTACGCTGCGTTGGCAAGCTGGATCAGGTCGGACTTGCGCAGCTTGGCGAGGGCTTCTTTTTCGATCTGGCGAACCCGCTCGCGGCTGATGTTGTAGTGCTCGGCGATCTCGGCCAGCGTCTGCGGCTGCTGTCCACCAAGACCGAAACGAAGCATCAGTACGCCTCGTTCGCGTTCGGACAGATGTTCCAGACTGCGCCGGATCTGATCCCGGATCGCGCTGGTAACTGCCTGATCGACGACTTCGTCACTCTGCGGGTCTGGCAGGAGATCACCAATGGTGCTCTCGCCATCTTCGCCGATTGGCTTGTCGAGCGAGGACGTCCGCGGGATCGCAGAGCGTGCCTGCTCGATACGCTCGACTTCGAGATCGAGCTTGGCAGCCAGTTCTTCGTCGGTTGCCTGGCGACCGTGGGCCTGCTCGAGCTGAGCCTCGGTGCGACGCACCTTGGAGATCAGATCGTGCATGTGAACCGGAACCCGGATGGTCCGGCTCAGGTTGGCGACGGCCCGGCCAATTGCCTGACGAATCCAGAAGGTGGCGTAGGTGCTGAATCGATAACCGAGTTCCGGGTCGTATCGTTCGACCGCGGTCATCAGGCCAATGTTGCCTTCCTGGATCAGGTCAATCAGCGGCAGTCCGCTGGCCCGATACTTCTTGGCGATCGAAACGACCAGGCGCAGGTTGTGCCGGATCAACTTCTCGCGCGCTAGCCGGGCTTTCTCCTGAATGATTCGCAGCTCGGCACTGGTCTCGCCAGCTTCGATCTGCTCACGAATCGCAAGCCCTGCTCGTACCGCACGGGAGTATTCGATCTCCTCTTCGTGCGAAAGGAGTCGGTGACCGCCGACATCGCGGAAATAGCGATATACCGCGTCACTGGTAGCCTGATCGATGAGGTCCGCTGACTCATCAATTACGTCGCCTACCTCAGCGTCGGCAACCAACTTCTCCAGTTCATACGTGTCCTGGATAGCTCGTTCCGTCATATGACTCCCTGAATCTGACACCGGCTGATAAAAACCGTTCGCATTATGAACGTTGGATGGGTCTATCACTCAGACCCAAAACCTTAGTAGTCTAACACAACTCCAGCGTTCTGGTCAATACCATTTTCATAACTACGTCCGTACACCGGTGTTTTGCTGGAATTAGACTCGTATTCCCCTATCTCCGCAGCTTGCGTACCGTGCGGTCTGGCGTGCACCAGAGGCTGTCGCTTTACGTGTCAGGGGAACGTGGTACCCTGTACCAGACGTGAATAATTCGATGAATCGAATCTTCAGCACCGCATCGTCAACGCGAACACTGGACCCTTGAAGGCAACCAGTGTGAACCACCGGGAGCAGGTGTCTCGTTAATATGAATACGGAAACTACCCAATCGTCACGGCCGACCGCTGAGAACGTTCAGGAAGTACGCAAGACCGTCGGAGAGATCCGGGAGCAGATCGAACGAGTTATCGTTGGCAAACGCGAGGTTATCGATCGTTTGCTGACGGCAATGCTGGCTGAGGGACACGTTCTGATCGAGGACGTCCCGGGCATCGGCAAGACCAAACTGGCCCGGAGTATCAGCGCCGCGATCGGCGGCAGCTTCCATAGAATACAGTTCACACCGGACCTCCTTCCGGGTGATGTAACCGGTTCGTTGATCTACAACCAGAGCAATGCCACGTTCCAGTTTCACGAGGGGCCTGTCTTTTCCAATGTGATTCTGGCGGACGAGATCAATCGCGCCGGTCCCAGAACCCAATCCGCACTGCTGGAAGCAATGGAAGAACGACAAGTCACGGTGGACGTGGAGACGTATCCGCTTCCCCGGCCGTTTCTTGTAATCGCCACTCAGAACCCGGTGGAGCTGGAAGGTACATTCCCGCTGCCAGAAGCGCAGTTGGATAGATTCTTCCTCGGCACCGGGATCGGCTATCCGGAGCGGGATGATGAGCGCAACATGCTCCGAAGATTCCGCGGAGAGGATCCGCTGGATGCCATTACGCCAGTGGTCACGCCGGAGGAGATCGGTTCGATGATCGAACTGACCCGCTCCATCTACATCGGTGAGGCCGTGGAAGATTACATCCTCGATATCGTCAACGCTACACGGTCCAACGACGAGATCGAACTCGGCGCCAGTTCACGTTCAACCCTGTCCCTGGCTCGATCCGGTCAGGCACATGCGCTGATGGAGGGTCGGGACTTCGTGATTCCGGACGACATCCGGGCAATGGCGGCCTCGATACTGACCCACCGCATTCTGCCGTCGGCCCGGGTAGAGCTGCGAGGACGAACGAAACGCGACATCATCGAAGCACTGATCAACGAGATCCCTGTGCCAACCGAGGAGAATCCGGAAGCTGATGAGCACCGAACCGAGCGCTGATCAGCAGGGGACGATGGCTGGCCGCTTCTTCGGACGGGAAGGCGGCAACCGCGGCCGGGACTGGATGATCGCCGCCATCATCGCGGCGGTGGTCGCTATTCTGTTGCGCCAGGTTCTGCTCGCGTTGCTGGCCGCAGCGGTAGCGATCACGATCGGTGTGGTTCTCCTCTGGCAGAAGCGTGGGCTGGACCGGGTGAGTTATTCCCGATCCTTCTCCCGTTCCCGGGCATTTCCCGGCGAGGAAGTCACGCTGGAGATCATTATCGAGAACGCCAAACTTCTGCCGCTACCGTGGCTGGAAGTGGTGGATCAGTTCCCCGATGCCATGGAATATCCCGATCATAAACTGGAACCCTCGAGTATCTCAGGGGTCGAGGTGATGCGGTCTCACTTCAATATCGGGCCGTATGAGCGCGTGCGACGACGCTATCGCGTGGTCTGCCCGAGGCGGGGATTCCACGGATTCGGTCACATCTTCCTCAAGACAGGTGATATCTTCGGGTTTACCAGTATCGAGAAGCGATTCGACCGCGCCGATGCGATGATCGTCTACCCGCAGATTGTGCCAGTCACCGAACTGGGCCTGCCTCCCAAGCAACCGTTTGGCGATGAGAAGCCGATCAAGCCGCTTGTCGAAGATCCATTGCGGTTTCGCGGGGTGCGCCCATATGCCCCGGGAGATCCGCCCCGGCACCTGCACTGGCGTGCTACCGCCCGGACCGGTGAGCTGCAATCCAAACAGTTCGAGCCAAGCTCTCTGCCGACACTGGCAATCTTTCTGGACGTTAACACCTTCGAGCATTTCTGGGAGGGACTCGATCCGGAAAAGCTGGAGTTGGCAATCTCGGCGACAGCATCGCTCGCCGCTCACGGGATCGATATCGGACGCCAGGTCGGCCTGTACGTCAATGCGCCGATGGCACGAGGCGAACGAACGGTACGGATCGGCCCATCCCGGCATCCGGCCCAACTTGGGCGGATTCTCGATGCCCTGGCAATGCTAATCCCGCATACCGGAAACCGGGTGGAGATCATGATCGCCGAGGAAGCCCGCCGTCTTCCGTGGGGCGCCACCGTGGTGGTGGTAACGGGCCGGGTGACTGACGGACTTGAAGATGAGCTGGCACGGCTGCACCGAACTGGACATGCCATTACGCTGATCGCGTTCGGAGTCAAGCCGGATCTGCCGGAGCAACCGGGATTCCGGGTGCACTGGCTAGGGGAGGAGGTCACGCGTGAGGGCCTGGCTGAACTCCAACTGGCTTGATCTGCTGATCTCGGTTCTGGTTGCGATTATCGATGTCGCGATCCTGGCACCGTGGATCTATCTGATTCTGATATCTACCGGCGAAGAGAGCATGAGCCCCATCCTGCCGATCGGCGTTGGCGTTATCGGGGTGGTCTCATTCTGGGCCGGGCGAGAGCTCCTGTCGAAATCGTGGGATCTGGCCGCGATACGAATGGCGAGCCTCGGAGTCTGGCTCGCCATGATCATCGTCTGGTTCGGGATCGTCACCGATGCCGGGCTCGCAGCGCCACTTCAACTGATCGATCGATTGTTCAGTTTCGAGACCGGAGCGCTGGGACTGGTGATCCTCGGGGGGATCGGCTGGTGGCGTGGGCTCTGGCTAGCTTCCACCGAGGATTTATTCGAGTCGGAGTTCGTGCGAGCTGCCCTGATGCGGACCGTCGTGGCTCAGGCATCGGTGCTGCTGGTTGCCGCACTCTTCTGGGGGGACGCCACATCACCGATCCAGGAGCTGGCGGTCTATATGGTGCCGCTCGGCTTTGCGGCCTGTCTGATTACCGCCACAGCGATACAGGTCCGGACCGCCCGGATCAACATTCGGGCCGAGCTGGATCAGCGACTCCCGGGACGCGGCTGGCTGGCAGCCGGAGCCGGGATCTCCGGTGGGATTCTGCTGATCGCGTCGTTGATCGCCGGAACGGCCGGTCGTGAAGCCTGGCAACTAGTGGTCTGGCCGCTCATGCAGATCCTGCGAGGCGCAAACTGGTTGCTGGACTGGGTCATTCTCGGGTTCGCCTTGGTCGGCTATATTCTGCTGCTCCCGGCGTTCTGGCTGTTCTCTCGATTGATCCAGGAGGATGAGGATCAGGATTTCGTCCAGGAAACGGGTGGAGTTCTCGAAGAGGCCGACGAACTGACTGGCGGGGGGAATTTCATCCCGGAACCGGTGATGATGGTCATGCAATGGGTAGTGGTGGCGCTGATCATTGCCCTCGTGATCTGGTTCGGCATGCGACAGCTCAAACGGCTGCAAATGAAGAAGAAAGTCGAGGGCGAAGCCGAACTCCGCGAGAGCATCTTCACTCGTGACGCGCTGATGAATGACTTGAAGGGCTTCTTCAGTGGCTTGCGAGGCGGGCTGTGGAACCGGCAATCCCGTTTCAACCTGCA
>SLFF01000324.1 GCA_007124395.1 Thermomicrobiaceae bacterium
CGTAGCTGCCAGCTTCGGTCATCCCCAGGATCTGGGTCAGGACCATCCCCAGCGGGTCCTTCTCCTCAACCGTCAGGCGAACCGAGTGCAGGCCCTTGATTTGATGATCGGCCGGAACCGGGCTCTGTTCCCACGGCTCGCCGGCAGCCTTACCATGATCGACCACCAGCTCCAGCGGCTGCCCCTCGGTATCCGTGAAGGCAATCGCCTGTGAGCCAAACCGGTCGAACGGGCCGGTGAACTCGATGCCATGCTCCCCAAGGCGCTCGGTCCAGTAGGCCAGCGAGGCGTCAGAATCGATACGCAGCGCCGTACTGGAGATCAGTCCGTGCCCATAACGGGCCTGAGCGGCATGTGGCCAGTCGAAAAATGTCACATCGGTCCCGGCAGTGCCAAGTTTGTCGGCGTAAAAGAGATGATAGGCCGTCACATCATCCTGATTGACCGTCTTCTTGACCATCCGCATTCCCAGCGTCTCGGTATAGAACCGGACATTTTCCGGCGCGTTGGCCGTGATAGCGGTCAGGTGATGCAGCCCTGCGAGTCGTCGCATGAGTTCTCTATTCCTCTCGTACAGGTCGAATCGGTTGTCATCGATCAGGCCGAATGAGTTCAGCCATTCGCAATACTATCATTGCAATAGTAATGCCGCCGAATAACGTTTTCAGCAACTGCTGGCATGATCGTTGCATCGAGCAGGCAGTACCAGGAAGCAGAGTTTCTGGATCATTCTGACATCGCGCATAGCGGAAGGCCGGGGGATAAACATGAGCGGATTGCTCCATGACAAACGTGTCGCTGCCAGTGATCATTGTGCCTGGCGGGTGATAGCCAGTTGATGAAGCGCAGATTTTCCGTCAAACATCTCCGCACTCAATGGCAATCCATTCAGACAAGTCTCTGGTTCGTGCCGACTGTTTTGGTGATAGCCGCCGGCATCAGTGCGTTCATCATGGTCGAAGTTGATCATGGCATTCAGGATGATGAATTCTCGGTCCCCAACTGGATCTTCGGAGGCAGCGCGGACGGCGCCCGAACGCTCCTCTCGACCATCGCCGGGTCACTGGTGACGATCGTCGGTGTGCTCTTCTCGATCACCATCGTCGTCCTGCAACAGGCGGCATCCCAGTTCACACCCCGTGTGATGGGTAACTTCATCCGCCAGACCGGTACACAACTCACCCTCGGTATCTACCTGGCCACATTCCTGTACGCCTTGCTGGTGCTCCGCACCGTGCGTGGAGAAGATGCCCAGGCCGAAGAATTCATCCCACGGCTGGCGATTGCCATGGCTCTCATTCTGGCTACTGCCTGCCTTGGGTTCCTGGTCTATTTCATTCACCATATGGCCACATCGCTCCAGGCATCATCGGTTCTGGCCAGCGTAAATCGAGAGTTCCGCGCAGACGTCGGGCCGCTCTACCCCGAACAGGTAGGGAAATCCGCCAGCGATCACGACCGATCACTGGAATCGTTCCGCGAAGAATACATGCCGGTTCCCACGTACCGGGTCATCGCGGAGAACTCTGGTTACATGCTGAGTGTTGATGACGACATGCTCATGGCCTGGGTTCCGGACACTACCGGAGTTGCGGTTCTGCCGCAGATTGGTGATTTCGTGGTACGTGGCTCACCGATCATCGAGATCGCCGGCATTCGGGATCTTCCAGATGAGAAACGCCATGCAATCGCTGGATGCGTCGAGCTCGGCTCCGAGCGCTCCCGCTATCAGGATCCACTGTTCAGCATCAGGCAACTGGTCGATATCGCGCTGAAGGCGCTCTCACCGGGAATCAATGACCCGACAACGGCCAACAACGCGATCTCCGTCCTCGGTGACTGCATTGCCATGCTTTCGAGCAAGCAGTTCCCCGACCGTGTCCGGAGATTGGCGCGCGAGGAAGATGATGATCAGCGGGGAGATGTCCACGTCTGGACGAACCGTCCACCATATGCCGAGTACGTGGATTCGGCATTTGCGGAAATCCGGCGAGCCGGATTGAGCCACGTTGCGGTAACCGAGCATCTGGTAACAATCGTGGGCGCAGTGGGAGATTCGATCACAACCAGGGAACGAGCAGAACCGCTCCACCAGGTGCTCACCGATGTTCTGCACGACCTCGAATCGGCAAACTTCGACGAACGCGATGAGCAGCGCGTCCGGGACGCGGTCGATGTTGCCCGGAGGCGGCTGCTCTCGCAAGGATCGTCAGGGCAGTTCGGCCCTGCGTGATGCGGCGAACGAGGCGGCCCGAGCCGCCGATGGCTCAGGCACAGGTTCGGGCTGTTCCTCGAATTCCGCGTGCGCCTCTGGCTGACCGGAGAGAATCTCGATGATCTGATCCCGGGAGAGGGTTTCCTCGTCCATCAGCCGATCAACGAGTCGGTCCATTTCGGGTCGGTATCTGGTCACAAGTTCGGTGGCGGCATCCACCGCTTCGCGCAGCATCTGTCGCGACGCCGCTTCAGCCTGAGCCAGGAGATCGTCGCTGAGCGATCGCTCCTGGCGCATCTCCCGACCCAGGAACACGTGCTCTTCACCGAGCCCGAGATAGTACGGCCCGATCGGCTCGCTCATCCCCCACAGGCCAACCATCCGGCGGGCGATGTGGGTTGCTTCCTTCAGGTCGCTCTGCGCGCCGGTGGTCATCTCGTCGAAAATCAGTCCCTCGGCCGCCCGGCCACCCATCAGAATTGCCAGCTTGCCCTTCAGGTAGCCACGGGAGTAGTTGAACCGATCCTCGCTCGGCGCCTGCATAGTCACGCCCAGCGATTGCCCGCGCGGGATGATCGACACCATCCGGAGCGGATCGGCTTCCGGGATGAAATGCGCCACCACGGCATGCCCGGCCTCGTGATAGGCAATCACACGCTTGTCGTGATCGGTCAGCACCAGCGGGCGCTCAGCACCCAGGATGATCCGATCCAGCGCATCGTGGAACTGCTGCTGCTCGACGATCTTCTTGTTCTTTCGGGCGGCGATAAGCGCGGCCTCGTTGACGAGGTTCGCCAGATCCGCCCCGGAAAAACCCGGCGTGGAACGGGCCAGCAGTTCGGGTTCGACATCCTCACCCAGCGGCACTCGCTTCAGGTGGATTCCGAGAATCGCCACCCGGGCCCGCCGATCTGGCAAGCCGAGCGCAACCTGCCGATCGAACCGGCCAGGTCGCAACAGCGCCGGATCGAGCACGTCCGGTCGGTTAGTAGCCGCCATGACGATGACCTCGTCCTGGACCTCGAAGCCATCCATCTCGACCAGCACCTGGTTCAGGGTCTGTTCTCGCTCGTCATTTCCCGACCCGACGCCTGCAAACCGCTGGCGCCCGACAGCATCCAGCTCGTCGATAAAGACGATCGCTGGTGCCGCTTTCTTCGCTTTCTCGAACAGATCCCGAACCCGGCCAGCCCCGACCCCGACGAACATCTCGACGAACTCGGACGCGCTGACCGAGTAGAACGGCACGCCAGCTTCTCCAGCCACTGCCCGCGCCAGCAAGGTTTTCCCGGTGCCCGGTGGGCCAACCAGCAGGACGCCACGTGGCAGTTTGGCGCCGATTTCGTGGAACTTCTTCGGATTCTTGAGAAAATCGACGACCTGCATCAACTCGGCCTTCGACTGATCTTCACCAGCCACATCAGCGAACGTGATCTTTGGCTTTGTCGTGTCGTAGAGTCTGGCTTTCGATTTTGTGAAGTTCATGAACTCCGAAGTGCCGCGCCCGGCGCCTCCACTCCGGCTCATGAAGATGATCAACCCGAGGATGATCAGAATTGGCAGCCCGAGCAGCAGGATCAGCGGAATGTTCCAGCCCTCGCTCGGAGTGGCAGCGCTGATCTCCACATTCTGACGATCGAGCATCGCCAGAAAGTCAGTTTGTGCGGCCTCCGGGATAGTCGACTCGAAGGCTGGCACTGGCTCGATCTCGGACGCAGTCACTCCGTCGTCCGTCGGTTGCTCGCCAGGCTGCAGCACACGGCCGTCATGGATGCGGACCTCATCGACGAAGGTGCCAGTGGCTTCCAGTCCGGTCAGTTCGATCTGCTCGACGTTTCCAGACTGAACCTCACGCTGAAGGGCCGAGTAGGTAATCTCGGCCGAGTCAGTCCCAGAAGGAAACATGATGAACGTGCCGAAGATCACCATACCGATCAGCATGGCCCAGATTACCCAGCCGATGGTCGGTGGTTTCTGCTGACCGTTCTCTTTCGGTGTTCGGGGGCGTTGTTCCTCAGGTGTTCTGCTCATGGTGCGCTCCCACATCCGTGGCAACTGTCCAGATTCCATGATGCCTCGAAACAGGAGACACAGACGTAGCGCACAGAAGAGCGACGTTGCAATCTGATTACAGAGTTGGGGCAGGACGTAGAAGAGTCGATCACTCAATGAGATTCTGGCAAACTATTCGCACAACTCCCCGGGGCTCTCTCCCCCCGGATGAGCGACCTGTATGGTCGCTCCTTCTCTCTCGATGACCAGATCCATTCCGACCATCGAAAGGACATCAGTATGACCACGCGACAGACCGTGCTGACCGGCACGGTATGGGAAGAACGCGCCGGGTACTCCCGGGCGGTGCGTGTCGGAGATCAGATCTTCGTCTCCGGCACAACGGCCACAGATCCGGATGGCAAGACCGTCGGGGTCAACGATCCGGCGGAACAGGCGCGCTACATCATGGAGTTGATCCGGGGGGCACTGGAAGAGCTCGATTCCGGCATCGAAGATGTCGTCCGCTGGCGCTGCTATCTGGTGAATGCCGATCACTGGATGCACGTTGCCGATGTCATGGGAAGCTACTTTCGGGAAGTCCGTCCGGTCAGCACCCTGTACGAAGTGAGCCGGCTGGTCGGCGATGACTATCTGGTGGAGATCGAAGTCGATGCCATCGCCGGGAGTGGGGAGCGCGCGTGAGATTCAGTATTCGGCTGAACAACGACTGGCCAGTTGCAGCCTATCCGGAGATGGCGAAGATCGCCGAGGATGCCGGCTTCGATCAGTTCTGGGTCAGTCACGATCTCTTCTTCCGCAG
>SLFF01000127.1 GCA_007124395.1 Thermomicrobiaceae bacterium
GATGAAAACAACAACGAGGCGCTGGTAGCGGAGTTCATCCCGAAGCCGCCGGACATCCCGGTATGGGATGACAGCACAACAGCTACTACGGAGAACGTCCTGGATACCACGGCAACAGTGACCTTCGATCAAGATCCGACTTCGCCAGGAGGTCATAGCCTTGAGGATTATGTCGTACTCGACGACGCGGGCGAGGAACTGGGCCTTGAGTGGTCTGCGTTCGACCAGACCTTTGGTTCACTGAACGTCTTCGGCCTCGAGCCGAGCTCCAGCACCACGGTAACCGTGGAGGTAATTGACGAGTTTGGCCAGATGAGCAATTCCGGACCGAGCGTCACAATCGATACGTTGTCAGCCGACTCCGAGCCATTCGATCTACAGGTCGTGCCGGCTGAAGCACGTCCCTGGCCAGTTCTCAATTGGGACGGTCCGAGAAGTGGCGAATACGAAGTCCACCGGCAGGTTACCGGGTCCGGTGATTCTCCAGAACTGATGGGTACCGTGGCCGGCAGAGACTTTCTGGTTCATGGAGATCCGGTGCGGTTTGTCGATGTGTCCGCTGAATCAGATACCGGATACACCTACGAGGTTCGCTGGACCGCCGGCGAGTTCGAGTCGGATCCGGTCGCTGACGACGTGACGACGACCGGCGACGGATCAATCGCCCGTGCCAGCCTCACCACAGGTGGTACACAGGGACGCGACTCGAGCAACAACCCCAGCATTGACGAATCAGGGCGCTACGTCATCTTCGATTCGGCGCACCCCTTCACTGACGATGCCGCCGAGGCGGCTGAAGACAATGGCGAGATCCAGTTGTTTCTTCGCGACCTGGAGACCAGTCAAACCGAGCTAATCAGCTATGACGACGACGGAGAGCCTGTTGCCGACGGAGTCAGGTTCGGGAGCAGCGTCAGCCCTGACGGCAACTGGGTCGCCTACGCCGAGCGAATCGAGCGCTTCCAATCGCCTGATGACACTTATGTCTACTTGCACGATCGATCGTCGGGTTCTCGGCAACCAATCAGCCCGATTTCGGAATTCGATGAGGATCCGGTTGCACCGGAGGGCCGAGACCCGATCGTGACGGAAAATGCGGAGTACGTGGTATTCCAGTCGAGCGATCCGGATCTTGCCATTGACCCGGACGAAGCAAGCAACAACGTATATATCTGGGATCGCCAGGCCAACGACACCGAAGAAATCACCCTTGGGCAGCAACAACAGTCGCAGCCGCACATCAGCCCGAACGGTGACTACGTCGTCTTCCGTTCCGACAGGCACGAAGAGCTGATCGGTGAATCGGGAGGTGGCGAGTACGATGTCTTCCTTCTGGACCGCACCGATCGGGACAACCCGGAAATAGAATTGATCGAGGTGGCCGAGGATGGCGGGGATTCAGACGGCAGCAGCGACATTCCGCAGGTCAGCAATGATGGCGATGTCGTGTTCCGCTCGATCGCCGAGAATCTGACCGATGATCCGATCGACTCTGGGATCGGGACCCCGACGCAGCACGTCTTCCATTACAGTGATGGAGTCCTTCAGTTACTAAGCAAGGCTCCGGACGGTTCACCTGGAGATGATGATTCACGTTTTCCAACAATCAGTGCGGACGGAAGCCGGGTAACCTTTACGTCCCTGGCCGATAACCTCAGTCCTCTGACCGACGTGAACGAGAAGCTCGTCTACGTCTACGATGTGGAAACCGATGATTCTCCCCGCCCGCTCGCGGTGAACTACGAGGGGGACGTGATTATCGGTTGGAGCGCGGACGCGATGATCAGCCCTGGTGGGGAGTCAATCGCGTTCCAGGCAGACGCAACTGCTGAAAACGTGGTCCCCAACAACACGAACAATGAATCCGATATCGTCGTTGCCCAGGTTTCCAACGCCGAGACATCCGCACCAGATCACCCGACCGGCTTCGATCTGGAGGAACTCAGCCCCTTCTGGAACCTGTTCACCTGGAATACGTCACTCTCGGATGCGGCCTACGTCTACATCTATCAGCGTGATCGTCTCGTCGCGACAGCTCCGGCGGGCGAGGGGTCAGTCATTGCACAGAACTTCATGCCGTTCAGAAGCACGAACTACCAGCTGGAAATCGACGATCGCTACGGAAACATCTCGACCAACGGTCCGATGCTAGGTGACATACCAGATCCGACCACATGGCCATCCGACGCCGAGATCACCATCGAAGACACTGGACAGAGCTTCGTCGAACTCTCCTGGCCCGAGTTTGACGGCGCTGACGAGTATCGCATCACGGACAATGGCGAGTTCGGCACGACGTCAGACACGGGCATCGTCATCGACGGGCTGATTCTGGATACCGAGTATCAGATGTCGGTCGAAGCGCATGTCGAGGGTGAAGGCTGGTCCGACCGGCTGACAAAAACAGTCACAACCCGTGGCGCGGGTGAAGCACGCCTCTGGCTCGAGCTCGAGGGCCCTGAGACAGTCGCGCTGGAATGGGAAGAACTGTCGAATGGCACCCCGGTTGGCGGCTACGAAGTCCGCCGAACGGTCTCCGGTGAAGACGACTGGGAACCGATTGCCACGACTGATGACGAAACAATCCAGCACGAGGACTCGGGACTCGATCCTGATACTGAGTACGATTACCAGATCTACGTGGAAGAGCCAGGGGGAGATGCCGAACAACATACAGAAGTCGCGTCGATAACTACGGCCGCGATCCAATCCATCGATATCACGGTCGCAGACGAAGAACTGGATCTCGGCGATTCGACGACCGCTACCGCTGAAGCGACCTGGGAGTCTTTCGGAACGCTGGAAGTCACCGAAGATGCCGACTGGTCGTCAAATGACAGCAGCATCGTGAGCATCGACACGAATGGGGATGTCACGCTGACCGGAGAGTCGGAGGGGACATCGGTCGTCACCGCAATCTTCGGAGGCGTGACCAGCAATGCTGTCGAAGTAACCGTTGTCGATGAAACCGACGACTCGGATCCCATTGATCCCACCCCGGAGCCACCTGACCCAGAGCCCGACGGTCCAACGATGCGGAACGTTCCCGGGCACATCGTCGTGGACGCTGAATCGCCAGACGGCGCAATCGTCGACTATGACCTTCCCACTGCGCACGATGATCAGGACGGCGACCTGACCGTGACTTGCGAACCGGCGCCGGGAAGCCTCTTCGCAGTCGGCCACAATACGATCGAATGTTCTGCAACGAACAACGACGGCGAGACGGTCAAGGAATCGTTCGCGATCATCGTTCTACCGTACGACGAGCCTGATGACGACCCCGCGCCGGATCGACCAGATTTCGAACCGCGGGATCAGATTGAGAATCCGCATTTCGACAGCACCTGGTCACGCAGCGATCTTCCGGTTCGCGACGGACATGTCTCTCGCACGTGGATGTGGGGCCCCGGCCCATTCACCGAAAGCATGTCAGAGCCGTACCAGACGGAATCCGGCGCGAATGCGCTGTTCCTTGAAGACGAACAGATTCCGGAAACCGAGCGTGAAGTCATCTACTTCGACAAGTCACGCATGGAGATCAATGACCCCGACGCTGACCCGGGTGAAACGTGGTTCGTGACCAACGGATTATTGGTCGTCGAAATGATCACCGGCAAGCGTCAGTTCGGGGATGACCTGTTCATCGAGTTTGCGCCAGCGGAGATCGGCGTCGCCGGTGACCCGGATGACGAAGATGCGCCGACTTATGCATCGCTCGCCGACCTTCTCGATGAGCCAGCTCAGCCCGTGGGCACACTCCTGACGCAGGCGGTCGACCGCGACGGCGATGTGCATGACAACCCGGAGTGGGGGAACTACGGAGTCGAGGTCGGGCATGTTGATGAAGTTACCGACCACGGAATCGCCGATCCATTCTGGGACTTCATGAACTCGGATGGACTCATCTTCGAGGACGGTGAACTCCGCGAGGGAGATCTGTTCGAGAATCCCTTCTACGCAACAGGCCGCCCGATCACCGAGGCATACTGGACCAGCGTCCTGCTGGACGGCGAAGCGACAGACGTGCTGCTGCAGTGCTTCGAACGCCGTTGTCTGACCTATACGCCAGGCAACCCCGATGGGTATGTCGTTGAAGCCGGAAACGTCGGCCAGCACTACTATGCTTGGCGCTACATCCAGGAGCCTGACCCGTAAGAAGTCACAGAGTTAGAAACGTGCAAGTATCGCGAGTGACCCCGGTTCCCTGGAATCGGGGTCACGCTTCAATTCAGGAATTCTCGTACACAGATCGAGCCTTCACTGAACCCGACCGATCATTGCCTACCCAACTGCGGTGCAACGCCCCACAACACAGCATCGGCCATATCTTGTTCTGCTCTCGCAGGTCCACCAGTCAGTTCCAATGCGCATGGCACCATCATTGCACCCGATACGTTCAACACCGCAACCGCTCGATAACCTCCATGGAGGACCACGATGACAATCATGAAGCGAATCCTGAGTCCGAGAGGCGCAATCACGGTCGGAGCAGCAGTCGCTGCCGGGCTGGTAGGGAAGCGGGTTCTCCAGCGAAAACCCGAGGCCGATCTAGCCGGGGAAGTTGCCGTGGTCACCGGGGCATCCAGTGGCCTCGGCTACCTGCTCGCCCGGGAGTTCGGTCGTGAGGGCTGCAAGATTGTCATCTGCGCCCGCGATGAGATTACTCTGGAGTCCGCCCGAAGGCAGCTTCTCGAAGATGGCGTTGAAGTCCTGGCTGTGCAGTGCGACGTCAGTAAGCAGGAGCAGGTGGATCAACTGATCGCACAGGCCACCGAACGCTTCGGGAAAATCGACATACTGGTGAACAATGCCGGAGTCATTCAGTTCGGACCAATGCAATCGGCAACGCGCGCAGATTTCGAGAACGCAATGGACACCATGTTCTGGGGAACGGTGCAACCGACGCTCGCCGTGCTACCACAAATGACGGAGCGTGGGCACGGACGTATCGTCAACATCACCTCCATCGCCGGGAAAGTATCCGTGCCGCATCTGTTGCCATACAACTCGGCC
>SLFF01000288.1 GCA_007124395.1 Thermomicrobiaceae bacterium
CAGCCTGACCTACTCGCTGGTTGTCCCGGCCCGGGAGTCAGCACCAGCCTCCGTGATTGCTGACTAGGAGGTATCTGAAAGACCCCAAATCGGGTATAATTATGTCGTGCAGCAGTTCTCGTGCCGGAGATCTTCAGACGCATGTCCGGCACTCAACCGAGGGAGGAACGCCATGCATGCTGATCGACTTCAGGTTCTGGTCTGGTTCCTGATGCCCCTCATCGCCTTCGCTCTGCTCGTGACCGTCATTTCTGCCCGCACAGGCACCCTGATCATTCCGGTGATCGTGGCGCTGATTCTCATGCTCCTTACCGTTGCCGGACTTCTTCGACACGGGATGACCTCGACGCACTGAGCGATCCGTTCGAATTCTGGCTTACCCGGAGACCGCGCAGCCGATTGATAGCGGCACCGATCTCGAATCGACGAGGTCGGGCAAAATCTCCGGGATGGCCAGCAAATGGCGACACGATGTCGATCGGATCGCGGTCAAGCAACGAATCGATCTCATCAAGGATCTCCCGCATCGTTCTCTGACCATCAATGATCTTTCTGGACCGAGCATGAACCAGGATCTCGGCGATACCGCGGGTCTGACTTGAATCTACGATTTGCTCCACCTGTCGCAGATCGATCAAATCTTCACCGAATCCGATCTCCTCAGTGCCTCGCGCCCGTGTTCGCGTCCGATTGCGACGCGTCGGGTCGATCGAGCCGGGATCGGGGATCCGCTCGACAACGTCCGGAAACGCGTCTGATGCGCTCTCTCGAGCAGGCACCAGCGACCGTGCGCGGTTGGTCACATCGTGCGGAAGGTACTCGTTCATCCAGATCACGGTGTCGGCAACGCCAAAGTAGTCGCCAGACCCACCCATCACCAGCACGGTCGAGATTCCGTGAACGTCGTATAGTTCACGAACCCGATCGATGAACGGCGTAATCGGTTCTGACGCATCAGGCACCAGACTCCTCATCACGTCATCGCGAATCATGAAGTTTGTAGCGCAGGTGTCCTCATCCATGAGCAGAAGCTGGCTGCCCATCTCCATCGCTTCCAGAATGTTTGCCGCTTGCGAGGTCGAGCCTGAGGCGTTCTCAGTCGAGAAGTCGTCCGTGGAACGTCCCAGCGGGAGATGATTGATGAACCCGCTCAGGTCATTGCCGGTTACCTGGCGTCCGTCCTCAGCCCGAATCTTGACCGAGTCTGAACTGGTGACCACGCGCTCCCGACCGTCACCGGGAACGTGGTTGTAGACACCGTGTGAGATCGCTTCGAGTAGCGTGGATTTGCCGTGAAATCCACCACCCACGATCACTGTGACCCCGCTGGGGATGCCCATCCCGCGAACGGTCGATCCATCAGTCAGCTCCAGATCGACTGCCAGTGAGTCCGGAGCCTCGAAGGGAACCACCTCACCCGTCAGCGGGCGATCACTCACCCCGCTCGATCTGGGCAGGATCGCCCCATTTGCCACGAACCCAACCAGGCCGCGATGATTCAGTTGCGAGCGGAGCTTCTGGGCATCACGAGCTGTCTGGATGAAGTCCTCTGCGGCTGTATATGCCCTGGTGTCAAGAGTGACCGCGGCTCGCGCGAGGTTCGGCAGCTCCTCAGTCAGCAGCGTATCGGCCTGTTTCCCGAGAATCGAGCGTCCCTGTGCCGGGAGACCGGCCGAGATTCGCAACTCGACGGAGCCTTCGGTGATGCGACAAGCCGTGCGCTCGATGATCTTCTGGTCGCCACTATCGATCGAGATTTCCCCGGATTTGCCGCTACCGCTACCTCGCTTCCTGGACCGAAGTTGCTGGCTCATTCGCCTCGCCAGAACATCGTCGAGCGAGATCCGGTCGAGTCTGGATTCGATCTCCGGCAAGTTCAGACTATCCCGCTGAAACACGACTCGCATCCGGGACGGAGAGGCAAACGGATCCGCCTGCACATGATCGATCGCTAGCTCCATGTCTCCCAGGTCGAACGTACCGGAAATGTCTCGATAGGCCTTGAATCCACGCTTGTCGATTCGCTTCAGTGTTTGCCGCAGTTGGTTAACCGATTTCATGTTGCTCCACCAGACTGAATCTCATAATCTCTGTGTCCATATCGAATTGCGCAGTGAGCTGTACTCCCTGGGCCAGGGCGCACGTGTCACGCCATCACACTGGTGCTATGCTCTGCGGGTTGATAAAGCTCGAGTTGGTGGGAGTGACAGTGCCGATTCAGGAACGTGACGAGGCGCGCATCTATTATCGAGACTCGAAGAAGGGCAGCCCGCTGATCTTGCTCCACGAGTACTTTGGCACGGGCGAGAGCTGGAATGGGCAGCGGCATGTTCTGGCTCGGGGATATCGCGTCATCATTCCGGATCTACGAGGTCACGGGCGATCGACAACCGACCGGAACTACAGACTCACCGTCAGCAAGCTTGCCGATGACACACTGGCACTGATGGATGAACTGGAGATCAGATCGGCGCACCTCGCCGGGTGCAGCCTCGGAGCAATCGTCGCGCTCCGTATCGCTCAGACCGCTCAGGAGAGAATCGACTCGCTGATGCTGACCGGTGTGCCGGACATCACCGAATCAGGCCCGCAGGCCTACGGAGCAGATTACGCGAAGCAGGTGTTTCCAAAGATCGAGGAAGCGCTCAATCAGCGCCATGGATCCGGAGATACGGCATACGCCCGGGACATGTTGTTGCGGAATTTCGAGATGGATCTGAAAGAAAAGCCCGCAGACCATTTCGGAGCGTTCCAGCAAGCTGGGTCGGTAGATGCGCCAACGCTGTTGATCAGTGGTCAACACGACCCGGTGTTCTCGCCTCAGGCTGCCGTGAACCTGTCGGCCCGGATGACGAACAGTTCACTGGCTGTTCTACCGGACACCGGGCACCTCGTACACCTCGAGATGCCTGGGTTAGTCACTGAGCTGATGCTCGATCATCTGGCACGTTCCGCTCGATGACGGGAGCCTGACCTAAATTTCCTTATTTAGCGTCTGCAGGAACTCTTCATTCGTTCCGGTCTTGGACAGTCGGCCCAGAACCAGCTCGGTACCTTCAGTACCGCCGAGCATGGAGACCATTCGTCGCATCGTCCAGACCTGGCGAAGCGTGCTCTCGTCGAGCAGGAGCTCTTCACGTCGGGTACCTGAACGCTGAACGTCGATCGCCGGGTAAATTCGGCGCTCGGCCAACTTCCGGTCCAGATGGAGCTCCATGTTACCGGTGCCCTTGAACTCCTCATAAATGACATCGTCCATGCGGGATCCGGTATCGACGAGACATGTCGAAATGATCGTCAGGCTGCCGCCACCTTCGATGTTACGCGCAGCACCGAAAAATCGCTTCGGCGGGTAGAGTGCAACCGGATCGATACCACCGGAGAGCGTTCGGCCACTCGGTGGAACTGCCAGGTTGTAGGCGCGAGCCAGACGGGTGATGGAGTCAAGCAGAATCACGACATCGCGACCGGACTCGACCATACGCTTGGCACGTTCAAGCGCCATCTCGGCAACTTTCGTGTGGTCCTCGACCGGCTCATCGAACGTGGAGCTGATCACTTCACCATCCACGGACCGTCGCATGTCGGTGACCTCTTCAGGTCGCTCGCCGATCAGACAGACCATCAGATGGACGTCGTCGCAATTCGACGTAACCCCATTGGCGATCGCTTTGAGCAGAAGTGTCTTACCCGCTTTAGGTGGCGACACCAGCAGGCCACGCTGACCACGACCGACCGGAGCCACCAGATCAACGATCCGGGTGGCGAGAATGTTCGGGGCCGTCTCCAGTTTGATCTGTTCCAGCGGGAAAATCGGGGTCATGTGGTCGAAGTTCGGCCGTCGTCGGGCCGATTCCGGGTCCATTCCGTTGACCGCTTCGACACGCAGAAGGCTGTAATACTTCTCATTGTCCTTCGGTGGTCGAACATGGCCAGAGATCCAGTCTCCGGTTCGCAGCCCAAAGCGACGAATCTGTGACTGTGACACGTAGATGTCATTCGGGCCAGGCAGATACCGCTCGCCACGAAGGAAACCGAAACCGTCCTCGATGATGTCGAGCACGCCTTCGCCGTAGACATTCCCCTGCTGTTCAGTCTGTTTCTGCAGAACGCGGCTGATGAGGTCTCGCTTTTTGAGTCGTGAATAGCCGGTGACCTCGAGGTCCCTGGCCATTTCCTGCAACTCGTCGATGTTCTTGGATTCAAGCTCGGAAATCGTAACGATCATCTTCTTCCTCTTCCCGCGAGCAGACAGACACAGAAGAACTGCGCACTGGTACCTCGCGAACAGATACTCGGGTGAGCGTCCATACGTTGGGAGACCCCGGAGGATCCCCGGAATTCGGATAGCGGCGGATAGGTCTGGATTTGCATAAATCTTGCTCGATTGGTCGAACCATTCGTTCGAGACATGCTCGGAGAGCACTTGGAGATGTAGTTTCTGGTCAATGTACCTTCGAAATCCATTACCTGGATTACAGGTGGGCGGCCAGACTGCGTGCAGGGAAGCACGACCACTGGCTTATCCTACGAAGCCGATTGACTGCACATTGCGTTGTCATGCTGCGATATCCGATGATGTCCGTTGAATCACTCGGACCATTCCCGGTAGTTGGAGATTCGTGCAGGAAACAGAGGGGACTACGCCGATCCCCAGGCGCTGACCGAGTATAGCACCCCTCATGTTCGCTAGTCAAATGGCACGGCCGCGTACTGTGCAAGCTTCTTGAGCTCGTGGATAGACTCGATCCAGCGAACCGTTCCGGACCGGGATCGCATCACCAGTGACTGCGTTGTGGCGCCCTGCGACGTGTAGCGAACACCCTTCAGGAACTCACCGTCCGTAATGCCGGTCGCGGAAAAGAAGATGTTGTCGGAGTTAACGAGGTCATCGGCGGTCAGAACTTTGTCGATCTCGAATCCAGCCTCCTCAGCGATCCGGCGCTCATTATCGTCCCGCGGCCAGAGTTTGCACTGAATGGTCCCGCCGATGCACTTCAGCGCGGCTGCAGTGATCACGGCTTCCGGTGCACCACCAACGCCCATCAGAACGTCCGCGCCACCACCCGGCGTGCAGGTCATCAGACCACCGGCAACATCACCATCGGCAATCAGCTTGATTCGGGCTCCAGTGGCTCGGATATCGGCAATCAGTTTCTCATGTCGTGGGCGCTGGAGGACAACCACCGTCAACTGATGAATCGGCATCCGTTTCGCTTCAGCCACTCGATTAAGATTCTCGGCAACCGACTCGTTGAGGTCAATCACGTGAGAAGCTTCCGGGCCAACCGCGATCTTGTCCATGTATACGATTCCCGGCGCGAAGAACATCGATCCTCGATCGGACATCGCCACGACGGCGATCGAGTTCGGCATCCCGTTGGCAAGCAATGTCGTGCCTTCTACCGGATCGACGGCGATATCGACCTTCGGCTCGTCACCGGTTCCGACTTCCTCGCCAATATACAGCATCGGGGCCTCGTCCTTGTCCCCTTCGCCGATGACGATAACGCCGTCCATCTGCACCGATGCGAGCATCGTACGCATTCCATCGACTGCGGCCTGATCAGCGGCAATCTTGTCTCCGCGACCCATCCATCGCGCCGCAGACAGCGCGGCTGCTTCCGTGGTTCGAGCCAACTCCATAGCGAGGTTACGATCGATAGAACCTGACACAGTTCTCCCTCTCGAGATTACGTTTGTCGATACTCTGTCACTAGGATGTCGCAAGTTTCGTGCGCTGCTGTCGTTCTTCGAGCCAACTGGCCGCCCGGACTGGCAGATCGGCCGCCGAGCCGCGTTCCACAGTGCACTCGGGCAACGAGTCCACAAACAGCGATCCGTATCCCCTGCCAACGACTCGGCGATCGAAAATCGCACAGACGCCGCTGTCGGTGGAGCTGCGAATCAGGCGGCCGAATCCCTGCTTGAACCGCAGCACCGACTGCGGCACGGCATAGGACATGAACGCATCATCGAACATTTCGCTCCGCGCGGCAAATACCGGATCACTGGGGACCGAGAACGGGAGTTTTGTGATCACCAGCAGGCTCAGGGAATCGCCGACGATATCGACGCCTTCCCAGAAACTGTTGGTCCCCAGAAGAACGGTCGATTCGTGATTCCGGAGTCGGTCCACCAGCTGTCGGGGATTTCCATCGATTCGCTGGCCCAGGACAAGAATCCCTGCGTTCTCCAGCGGACGTTTGATCGCCCGGTACGCGTTCTGAAGCGCGTTGTGCGAAGTGAACAGCACCATCGCCCGGCCACGCGTCGCCTGGCAGAGCTCCTGAATGGCTCGGTGCATCTCTTTCTGATGCCCTTGCTGGCCCGGCTCCGGCAGATCCTCAGCCAGATAGATCAGGGTCGACGCCGGGTAATCGAACGGGGAATCAACCTGAAGCTCCTGTGCTCGATCAGCACCAAGCCTCGCCCGCATATAGTCGAACGAGCCGTCGATCGTCATCGTGGCTGACGTCAGCACCACGGTCTCGCACGGATCGAACAACTGCTCACGCAAGGTCGGCCCGACATTTAGCGGCGCGGCCTGGATCGAGATATCGCCCGAGGACACATGCTGCGAGAGCCAGTAGATCGTGTTGTTGTCCGGTTCAGAGACCGCCAGCACCATCCGCTGCATCATCTCCTGGCCGGTTCTCACGATCAGATCGAGTTCGGTAACCAGATCATCCTGCTCGGGAAGCTCTTCCTTGAGGTTGTCCAGTTCCCCAACCGTCCGGGCAACGGCATTCATCAGATCGACGAGAACGCGCGACAGCTCTTCCCAGCGCAGCTCGATCTCGGACCATCCCGGATCGTGCCGAACCGCGCGAGTCATGCGCAGGCGGCGATCGTACCCGCTGCGATCAGCTTCCTGATAGTCATCGACGAACTCACCAAGTCGCTCGAAGAAACTCTCAACTTGTCCACGGGCGCTATCGGCCTTTGATGTGCATTCGTCAAGCGTTCGATGGACGGTTCGGGCAACGTCGCGAACTTCATCCGAGGAGATATCCGATAGCGCACTAAGCAGGTTGGCCAGCGCCCCGGTATCCGTACCGTCCTGTCGATTCGTGATCCGGTTGACCAGGTCGATCATTCGGAGGCGGCTCAGTGAGAAACCAAGCTGCTGCGTGGCCTCCTGCTCCAGATTGTGAGCCTCGTCGACGATCAGTTTTCGATACGGCGGCAAGACCGAATTCTCCGCGAGCATGTCCGAGAGCAGCAAGGAGTGATTCACGACGATCACGTGCGCACTCTCGGCCGAGTGGCGCGCTCGGAAAAGGAAGCACTGATTCCGCCGCTGGAAGACACATCGTCCAGGCAGACAGGCCCCCTCTTCTTCGGCCAGGCGGCTCCAGTGAGGTTGCTCATCAGGTGACATATGCAGTTCGGCACGATCGCCGGAATTCGTTTGCTGAATCCAGGTGAGCACTTTCGAGTGAAGAGACGCTTCGGAAGGATCCTGAATCTGGTCACGCTGCGCCAGAAACCAACGGCGAAGACAGAGATAATTCGTCCGGCCCTTGAGAATCGCCGGTTTGAAGTCCGCGATCTCGCGCAACAACGGATCGATCTCAGCCATCTTCCCAAGCGCTCGCTTGAGATCTGGCAGGTCCTTCCGGTAGAGCTGATCCTGCAGGGCGATTGTATCGGTGGAGATCACGACTGGCTCGCCAGTCTTCACCGCGTTGATAATCGCCGGCAGCAGATACGCCAGTGACTTGCCGGTCCCGGTGCCAGCTTCAACCAGCAGGTGTTCGCCCTGGTTGAACGCGTTGCCAACCGAGCGCAGCATGGAGATCTGCTCATCGCGCTGTTCGAACCCGGGAAACGCATTGGCCAGCAAGCCATCGGTTTCCGCCCAGGAGGAAATCTCATCCAGATCAACGAGTCCCGGTTCGCCCGACGGTTCCAGTCGCTCGGGACGATCTCGCTGCATGAGAAAGACTGCCTCTGGCCCACGGTTGTCTCCGATACCGCTCGCCTGAGCCAGCGCATGGGCCAGCGGCCCGAGACCGGCGGTCGTTCCGGTGTCTCGCTGCAGATCCCGACGAACCTGGCTGAACAATCGAGCGAGCGGAGAGCGCGAGACGCTGGCCAGGGAGGCCAATCGATCGAGGGTCCCCAGATCGTATTCCGAGAGCAGCGCCACCAGCGCCCGAAACACTTCGACGGTTGTTTCGACATCAGCCAGTGCCCGGTGACTCGAATCAACCTCGACCTTGAGGCGATCAGCGATGGTTGCCAGGTTATAGGCCGGCAATTCCGGCATGAGGATCGTCGCCAGCGCGAACGTGTCGTAGCGAAGGTTCTTGAGCCGAAGCCCGGCACTGGCCAGCATCTCGACATCAAACTGCGGTGACTGTCCGACAATCGGCAGATTTCCGATGAATGAGCGCAGTGATTCCGATACGTCATCGAACCGCGGCGCTGACTGAACATCCTCGTTGGAAATTCCGGTCAGGGTGGTTATGTTAAACGGGACCGATCCTTTGGGACGGACCAGCGTTTGCCACTGATCAATGACGCGGACCTCATCGAATTTCAATGCGGCGATTTCGATAATCTCATCCCGGGATGGATCCATCCCGGTTGCTTCGACATCGAGGGCAACATACGTGGAGGTCAAAAGGTCCGTCCCTGTCCGCGTTTCATTCCTGGTGGAGCGTCTTCGGTCTGATTCTACCGACTCAAACGCCTGTTTAGCGATAGGGGAACGCAACCACTAGTTTCAGCAACTGGGTAATCCCGAGCGCAATCGGCTCGATTTCGATCGTCTCGTCCATCCGATGCGCGCCCTCGCCCCGAGTAACTCCGACACAGATTGCCGGAATACCTTTCGAGATCGGCACATTGGCGTCGGTGCTGGAAGAGTCGGTGTACGGATCCATTCCGAGATCCTCCAGTACCTGCATTCCGGTTTGAACGATTGGCTCTGAGTCAGGCGTCTGCCCGGCCGGCCGCTCACCGAGGATCTCGATATCGGTGGAAATCTGTCCGTGGTTCTGCGTTTCAATGATCTGTTCGACCTGTGTGGCGAGATTCGCCAGGGCATCCACGTCAACCGAGCGCATATCGATGATTGCGCTGGCGTTCGGCGAAATCGTATTGACCGAGACGCCGCCGTCGATCACTCCCACATTGTAGGTTGTCTTCGGACTGCTCGGAACGTCCAGAGAGGCAATCTCGTGGATGATGTGGCCCATGGCATGGATCGCGCTCGGCTGCCCGAAGGCGCCCCAGCTGTGACCGCCTGGCCCGGTAACCGTGACTTTGATCCGCTTCGAACCAACTCCACCACTGGTGACACGACCGAGGCTATGTCCCTCAACTGCGATAACTGCACCGAGCTCGGATTCGAATTGCTCGACCGCCGCCCAGGCTCCACGAAGGTTGCCAAGTCCTTCTTCGCCGACGTTGGCTACCAGAAGGAGATCACCAGATGTCTTGATGTCCAGTGCGTCCAGCGACCGGGCAATCCCGAGGAGTGCGGCAACACCGAGGCTGTTGTCACCGATCGCCGGCCCGGTCATTCGCCCGTTTTCGCGCTTGACGGTAATCTCGGTTTCGTCAGGAAACACGGTGTCGGTGTGACCCAGCAGCATGATCGACTTTTCGCCACCGTCACCGGCGCGTCGAACGACCACATTTCCAATTTCATCGATCACTGGCTCGTATCCGAGATCCCGGAACATTCCGGCAACGAACTCGGCACGCACCGATTCCTTATAGGGTGGCGCCGGAACCAGGCAGATTGCTTCGGCATCGTCGGCAATCTGGTCACGCTGTGACTCGGCCTGCTGAAGGTACGCGGCGAGATCCGCCGGAAGACTGGACATGTGTACTCCTGGTTCCTTTAATGGCTGATAACCCGGTGGTTTCGGACAAGTGAGACTTCACTGATAGCGCAAGCGATCAGGTTGCAGCACTCGGCCGGTCCCGCGAAATCATATGACAACCGGACGGGTCGGTCTACACGTCTCTGGCTGAATTGTGAAATAGACAAGAAACGACTCCTCCTCTGGCCAGGTTCGAAACAGGTGTATATGTTGACACTTTTTGCGCTCCGACGTAGATTTACAGAAGAGACAGGCTCTGACTACGCGGCGGAAAATCTGACGTCATCCACGGCGTCATTCCAGCAGTAAAGGGGGACAATCGGAGTGGTTTCCAGCTATCGCGGGTACCGCGCGCCACAGGGCATGCTGTCCTGGGCATTACATCGCCTCACAGGACTCGGGGTCCTGCTGTTCCTCTTCCTTCACATCATCGACATCTTCCTTGTGGGATACGGCCCGGAACTCTTTGATGAGCTTCTGTTCATCTATCACCACCCGGCGTTTGTCGTGGGTCAGCTGGCATTGATTGCATCGGTCTACTATCACGCGGCCAATGGCATCCGGATCATCATCGTTGACTTCTGGTCGAAGGGCTACAAGTACGAGAGTCAGCTGTTCTACGGAGCCATGGTGGTGTTCTTTCTGTTCTTTATCCCGACCGCGTTCCTCATGCTCAATGCGCTGCTGAATGAGCTTTAGGATGAACATCAACGATTCCCGAAACCTGAACGGAGAGGGTCCCGGCTATGTCGTCTAATCGGGTTGGCCGCGAGAAGCCAGTCGGCAGCAATTTCGAGTTGTACTCCTGGTACTTCTTCAGAATCAGCGGCATCATGCTGGTGTTTCTCGCCGTCATTCACGTAATGGTGATGCACGTCTTCAACACGGCGTTCGACATCGACTACGATTTCGTTGCCGCTCGGTGGGAGTCACCATTCTGGCGAATGTTCGACTGGTTGCTGTTGATCATGGCTCTGACGCACGGTCTCAATGGAGCCCGGATCGCCGTCGATGACTACGTCCAGTCAGCCGGCTGGCGCGTGGTTGGATACTCGGCAATCCTGATCGCCCTGCTCATCTTCGGTGTTATGGGTACGCTCGCTATCGTTACGTTCGAACCCCAGTAAGTCCCGGCACTAAGAAGGAGTCACACACATGTATCATCGTTTTGACGCGATCATTGTTGGTGCTGGTGGTGCCGGCCTCATGGCCGCAGCACAGTTTGCATCCGAAGGTGATGTCGCGGTTGTAAGCAAGCTCTATCCTACCCGCTCCCACACCGGTGCGGCGCAGGGCGGAATCAGTGCGGCGCTCGGCAATCTGGAAGAAGATCACTGGATCTGGCACATGTTCGACACCGTCAAGGGTGGTGACTATCTGGTTGATCAGGACGCCGCAGAAGTGCTCTCTCGCGAGGCAATCGATGCCGTTTACGAGCTCGAGCACATGGGCCTTCCGTTCAACCGGACGCCAGAGGGCAAGATCGACCAGCGCCGTTTCGGCGGACATACTCGCAACTACGGTGAAGCCGCCGTCCGTCGCGCCTGTTATGCCGCAGACCGAACCGGTCACATGATTCTCCAGACGCTGTATCAGCAGGGAATCAAGAACCAGGTCCGTTACTTCAACGAAGTGATGATGGTCGACCTGCTGATGACCGATGACGGAGTCTGCAACGGCATCATTGGTCTGGACATTCAGACCGGTGAGATCCATATCTTCCACGCCAAGGCAGTACTGATCGCAACTGGTGGATTCGGCCGGGTCTTCAAGGTGACCAGCAACGCGCTTGCCCTTACCGGCGATGCCTGTTCGATCCTCTTCCGTCGTGGCCTTCCGCTGGAGGACATGGAGTTCTTCCAGTTCCACCCGACCGGAATCAACAAGCTCGGCATCCTGCTCTCGGAAGCCTGTCGTGGTGAGGGCGGAATCATCCGCAATGGCAAGGGGGAACGGTTTATGGAGCGATACGCTCCAACCCTTCTCGACCTTGCTCCCCGTGACATGGTCAGCCGAAGCATTCATCAGGAGATTCGCGCTGGCCGAGGTATCGACGGGCAGGATTATGTCCACCTCGACTTGACCCATCTCCCTCCGGAAGTTATCGATCAGAAGCTGCCGGACATCTCGGATTTCGTCCGCACCTATATGGGGCTGGACCCGAAGACAGAGCTGATTCCAATCCAGGCAACCGCTCACTACGCGATGGGTGGTATCCCCACCGACGTCGAGGGACGCGTCACGATCGATCAGGACAACACCGTGGTGCCCGGGCTATATGCAGCGGGCGAGGTAGCCTGTGTGAGTGTTCACGGAGCAAACCGCCTCGGCACCAACTCACTGGTGGACCTTGTCGTCTTCGGCCGACGTGCCGGCAAGCATATGCTGGACTTCATGCGTCAGAACGAGCACCAGGCGCTCGCGCCGGAGCCCGACTACCGCGCCCGTGCAGAGATCGACGGATTGATGTCGACCGATAGCGACGAAAATGGTTCGATTATCCGTGAAGAGCTGCAAGAAAACATGATGAACGACGCTGGAGTATTCCGCACCGCGGAAGGGCTTCAGCGGTTGCAGTCCAAGCTCAGCGAACTCAGAGATCGCTACTCGCGCGTCGGAGTTCGCGACAAGGGCAAGACGTTCAACATGGATCTGATGGAAACGCTGGAGCTCGGATACCTGCTTGACGTCTCAGATGCCGTCGTTGCCGGTGCCCTGGCCCGTGAAGAGAGCCGCGGCGGACATTTCCGGGAGGACTTCCCGGAACGTGATGACGTCAACTGGCTGCGTCACACGCTTGCCTACAAGACGTCCGGCGGTATCGAAATGGGCTCCAAGCCAGTGGTTATTACTCGCTTCGAGCCGAAAGAGCGGACCTACTAATGGAAGTACAGTTTCGAATCGAACGATTCAACCCGGATCAGGACACACGTCCCTGGTTCGGCGAGTACACGCTCGAGGTCGAACCTACAGATCGCGTGCTCGATGCGCTCAACGAGATCAAGTGGAAACAAGATGGAACGCTGACGTTCCGCCGGAGCTGCGCGCACGGCGTCTGCGGCTCGGATGCGATGCGCATCAACGGACGGAACCGGCTGGCCTGTAAAGAGCTCATCCGTGACTACGGTGACAAGATCACGATCGAGCCGATGCTCGGCTACCGAGTGATCAAAGATCTCGTCGTCGATATGGAAGATTTCTTCGACAGCTATCGAACACTGCAGCCGTACCTCGTGAACGATGAGAACCCGGGCGCTGGCCGGGAACGACTGCAGTCGCCCGAAGATCGCGAAGTCTTCGATGACACCACCAAGTGCATCATGTGCGGTGCCTGCACAACCGCCTGCCCGATCACCTGGACCAACAAGGATTTCCTGGGTCCTGCCGCAATCGTGAATGCGCACCGATTCATCTACGACAGTCGCGACAAAGGCGCCAACGAACGCCTGGAAGTACTCAATAGCAAGTCCGGTGTCTGGCGATGTCGGACAATCTTCAACTGCACCGAGGCATGTCCTCGTGGCATCGAAGTAACCCGGGCAATCGAGCAGGTGAAGCGAACCCTGCTCACCGGAGAGTAGCGCGAAGCACGACGCTTCGTTCGTAACGAGCAAACACGCAGAGTCAATCCGTCGAACAGGCGTACTGTCGGCGGATTGACCAGTTCCGTCCGTCGATTATTGATCACGTATCGGAAATCAGGAGATCGCGGTGAGCAATCCGTTCAGTTGGGATTATCTGACAACACCCGTGAGCGAGACCGCTATCTGGGGACCGTTCTCGGTTGCCTACCTGCTGGTCTTCGCCACCGGTTTGTTTCTGGCAATCTTCTTTGCCAACGACGCACCGAAGCGACTGAAGAACCAGAAACTGCTGCTTCAGACCATCCAGCGTGCAACGCTCATCGCGATCCCTGTGTTCAGCCTTGGCTTGCTCTTCTTTGTATTCCGGATTCTTCAGATCAGCGCCTGGGGACTTGGGATGCGCGTCTGGCTCTACATCATGGCCATCATCGCCGGGATCATGATCATCTACTTCTGGTACTACATCAGGACCGTGTACCCAAAAATGGCTGCAGCAGATGAGGCAGAGAAGCAGAAGGAAGCCTACATTCGCAGGCCCGCGCACGGAGGGAGCGGCGGCGGCCCCCGGCCGAAGCCACGCAAGGGCGGCAAGAAGAAGAAAAAGGGCAAGAAGGCCGAGCCCAGCCCTGCTGAAGAGTAGACCCACCGGAATGATACGAGCATAAGAAGAACGCCCCGCCATTTCTGGCGGGGCGTTTTCATGTGCGATGTCATTCGGAATCAGGGATGCCATTTTGAAAAAATGGCTGTGCACCCCCTGTCGACATGCGACTCTCCGGCTTGCACGCAGCCTCTCTGCTCCGGTCAGGCAACCCCACGACACCCAGTGGGTACCACTTATGGCTGCTTCCTTCCGGATCTGACCAGGTTCGCGGGCCACCGCCGCGCGGGACCCAACCTTCCTCACAGAAGAGACTGATGCAGTCCCACAGAGCCGTGCCTCGAGGGGGAATTCAGTCTCGCTAGAGCGGATTGCGAGTGCAGGGCACCGCTAGTTCCCCACTTAGCACAGCCACAATAAAGCATACGTGACAGCGCCACGCAGGGCAAGGAAAAATCGCCTATCCAACGGCAATCGATTCTCCGCCGTCGACACGAATAATGTTTCCGGTGATCCACATCAGGCCGGGCTCGCTGAGCGCGCGAATCGAACGGGCCACGTCCTCGGTTGTTGTCAGACGGCCAAATGGATTTCGCCGGGCCGCACCTTCGCGCATCTCCTCCGCGCCCGGGATCCGGTCCTGCGCCGGTGTATACGTCACACCAGCCTGAATCGCGTTGACGCTCACTTCATAGGGAGCCATCTCCACGGCGAGCTGGCGTGTGTGCGCTTCGAGGGCCGCCTTGGCTGCCGATACGGCGCCGTAGCCTGCCCATACCTTGGAAGAGCCCTCACTAGTCATTGAGAAGATTCTGGAGTCCTTGTCGAAGAGCCCCCCATGGTGGACTGCCTGAGCCCAGTACACCAGCGAATGCGCCATCACGTCGTGGGTCATGTCCATTTGGCGCTGGGTCATCTCCTGCTTCTGGTCCTCGTCGATATAGTTTCGAAGCGTTCCAAAAGCCAGAGAATGAAGTAGAACGCGCACATTCGCGTTGCGATCCTTCAGCTCGGCGATCACATTTGCTCGCTTCTCTTCGTCAACCGCGTTCATGTTGAAGAAGAGCGCCTCGGCTCCCGCGCTTCGGACATCCTCCTGAATCTTTTCGACCATTGGCATGGTGTTCTTGCGATCCAGGTGGACACCACAGATGTTGTATCCGGCGTTCGCCAGTTCCTTTGCCGTTGCGGCACCGAAACCACTCGAAGCACCAAGAATAATCGCCCAGCTCTTGTCACTCACTCAGAAATCTCCCTTCCCGGAAACCCGTCTGATTCATATTCAAGGCTCAATTGTTCCATAGTCCGTTACGTGATCGTGTCTTCGGGGAGGCGACGCGATCGGAACGTCACACGGACTGCCGTCCCGCCTTCGGGTCTCCTCGTGATAGAAAGCGAGCCGTTCAGGTCACTTTCGGTCAACGTCCGGGCGATCTGTAGCCCCAGACCGGATGTCTCGCTCGGGTCGAAGCCGTCCGGAACCCCGGCACCATCATCCTTGACGTCAACCACAGAGACGTCATCGCTTACCCTGGCGTTGATCTCGATGCGCCCCTCGCTCCGATCCGAAAAGCCGTGCGCGAACGCGTTAGATACGAACTCGTTGATCAACAGAGCCAGCACGGTAGCCTCCCGGGAGGACACCCACACGTCGTCCGCATCCACATCGAACGAGATGCGCGTGTCTGGCGGCAGGGTCGTAATGCTCGCTTCATCGGTCACATGCTTGGCGATCACGCCGACGGTCGTCTCGCTGATGCTCCCGCTACTCAGCACATCGTGAATCGCCGCGATCGATCGAATTCGGCCGACGGCTTCGTAAAGCGGAACCATCGCATCTGAACTCGACGCATGGCGGGCCTGCATCGACAGCAGCGCCGCCACCGTCTGCAGGTTGTTCCGCACCCGGTGATGCATCTCCTGCAGCAACGCCGACGTTCGCTGCCACCCGCGACGGGCCTCGTCGTAGAGCTCCGCGTTCTCGATCGCGATTGCCGCAGAATCTGAAAATGCGTGAAGCATTCCGTGAAACTCCGGATCATCCCCCAGGTGTTCCTCTGAATAGACGCAGATCGCACCTACCGCCCGGCGCCCGGTGAGCATCGGAAGCGCCATTACCTCGACGCGTTGCCCCGGAGACACCTGAATCGAACGCTCCACCGTACCCAGCGCCCCGACGACTTCATCGACCATCCCGCGAACCTGATGTCGCACTCGATCGGTCAACACGTCGTCTCCCGCTCCGTAATGCGACAGAAGCTCGGGTGGATGCTCGTCGTCGGGATGAGCCTTGTAGATCTCCACGGCAAGCCCACGAGTCAGCTCCGCCGCCTGCCGGCTCACCAGCTCCAGCACCTGCGGGAGATCGAGCGTGGAAGCAATCAATCTGGACATCTGCCGCAGCGTGCTGAGTTGGGAGATCCGATTGTGGAGTTCGGCGTCCGTTTCACTGTAGAGCAGCGCGTTCTCGATGGCCACCGCGATCTCACCAGCAGCGGTCTCGATGAAGGCGACTTCCTCGCTATCGAAGGTGCGCTGCTCGATGGTCATCAGGTTGATGACCCCGATCAATCTATCCGGCGATCTCAGTGCCATTGGGGCGGAAACGTGGGATCGATAAGGTTGATTTCCTAGCAACGGGTAATCAACGTAGGAAGGGTGAGACACCGCATCAACGACGGGAACCACTTCCCGCCTGAGCGCAGCTTCTCCGGTGATTCCAGCGCCAAGCGGCAACGTGATACGTCCAACCGCTCCCGGGTTCAGCCCGATCGACGCGCGAAGCACGAGCGTATCGGACGA
>SLFF01000494.1 GCA_007124395.1 Thermomicrobiaceae bacterium
AGCGGACCAGGAAACTTCGAGACGATCAGTTGAGGCTCCCCATCGTTCTGCCAAACCGGGATACGAATCTCGGAGATGTACTGCTGGGCAGCGGCGGAATGCACTCGATTCAGCACGCCAGCGAAGTCGAAGAGGCGCTGGGTATCGACCCTGACGAATAGAAAAGCGCGGGAGAGCCAGTTGCCCTCCCGCGTTCGTTCTCTGCACTGATCCAGTCGGTTATCCGCCGATCTGGCTCATTCCACGGCCCATGTTGCGGTCACCTTCGAGAAGGCCGTGGCCCCACGGCTTCCGCCAGACGCCATAACGGATCTGCTCGATGAGGTCATCTTCATTGCCACCACCCCGCAGGATGTCGCGGACGTCGACCTCGTCATTCCGCAGCAGGCAGAGCCGCAGCTTGCCATCCGATGTCAGCCGAATCCGGTTGCAGAAGGCGCAGAAGGGCTCACTGACCGGACTGATGAAGCCGACAGTC
Source organism: Thermomicrobiaceae bacterium (assembly GCA_007124395.1). GTDB lineage: Bacteria > Chloroflexota > Chloroflexia > Thermomicrobiales > Thermomicrobiaceae > SLMJ01. The sequence continues at coordinate 479 of SLFF01000494.1, forward strand.
CCCTGGGCACCCGGGAGACGATAGATACGGGCTGGATCGCCCGCCGGTGCTTCCAGCGGCTCCAACTTGGCGTCGAACTGATCTTCGATCAGATCGATCGTCTCGGCGGTGGTTACCAGTCCGTCATCATGAACATCGTCGACACCATCCAGCGGCATGACCTCGATGAAGCGCATCTGCCAAGGATTGTCCATCGAAAGTCCGGCCAGATCACCGACTTCGAGATCGTTCTGACCACGCACCACAACAGCGTTGAGCTTGATCGGTGACAGGCCAGCTTCAGCGGCGGCTTCGATGCCTTCCCAGACCTTCTGGATCTTGCCGCCACGGGTGATCTGGGTGAATTTCGCGGCATCGAGCGTGTCGATACTCACGTTGACCCGGGTCAGACCAGCATCCTTGAGCGGCTGAGCCAGTCGCTTCAGCAGCAGGCCATTGGTAGTCATCGTAATGTCGTCGATACCCGGCAGGGAGGCGATCTCCCGCACCAGATCAACGACGTGCGGCCGAATCGTCGGTTCACCGCCGGTCAACCGGATCTTGTTGAACCCGATTTTCTCGGCAGCCTTGACGACCGCCATGATCTCCTCATCGGAGAGGAGCTCTTCTTTTGGAGCGAACTTCGCACCCATGGCCGGCATGCAGTACACGCAGCGAAGGTTGCAGCGATCGGTCAGCGAAATACGCAGATACGTCATCGGGCGGCCATACGCGTCACGCGTCAGCCGTTCACCTGCCCTCGGAACTGCTCGTCCATCCTGGAATGTCGGTACGACTATCGGTTGAGCGACCAATGGTTGACCCTTCTGCGACTCGCGATGCCGGGCGTTCCGGAACCACAAATTGCCGCTGATAAGGTAGCTGAATTCATTGTTCCTGAATAGCTACGATACTAGACCGGCCGGACATTATCAACTGTTTTGTTGATTAACGCGCCGGCCATCGAATTGTGAGACGTTAGCGGCGCATCTTGATTACCTTAAACGCCTCGGCATATTTCATTCCGGCCGCCGCACCGATCTCTTCAGCTCGCTGCTTCATGCGCTCTTCCAGGTGTTCACCATCTCCCACCTGACTCTTGTGAGCCTTCAGCGCGTGAATCTTGGTATCCACGTAATCAGTGGTGTCGATATACAGATCGGGAGCCTCCGGGTTGGACAGCCAGAGCTCCGCCGTCTTGTGCGGCTCCAGGCCCTCTTCAGTCAGATGGTGGTGATAATGCAGGGGATCGCGGGCGGTCGGATAGACCGCATCCACGGTCGACTGACCCACTCCGCGATGGTCCGAGTGAAGCGAGTATGGGCGAAACGGATCGTGGGTAATCACCACGTCTGGCCGGTGGATCCTCAATTGGCGAACAATGCGCTCCTTCAGCACCAGATCAGGCATGACCTCGCCATCGCCGATCCGGAAGAACTCGATATGGGCTACGCCGAGACGATTGCACGACTCCGTAAGCTCTGCCTCCCGCATGGCGGCCAGTTCTTCAGATGTTATGTCGCGTCGATCGGTTCCCTTGTTACCCGAGGTCACCTGCACCAGCGTGACATGTTTGCCCTCGGCCGCCATCTTGGCAACGGTGCCACCAGCGGAGAACTCCATGTCGTCCGGATGAGCAACCACTACCATGTATCGTTCGAATGACTCGCTGTTTTCGACTTCCTGACTCATACCCCTTGCCTCACATGTTTTCTCAAGCTGTCAGCATCATCGCTGACTATCCCCCAATGAACGATCTCCGTCAAATATGCGGCGAAAATCCCGGCATGTTGGAGAACCCCCTGATATCAGCGTACAATATCGCGTTCGGAGGAATCTGTTGACACCGGCTCGTGACCGAAAACTGAGAATCCTGATGGTCGCCCCGACGTCGTTCTTCGCCGACTACGGGTGCCACGTTCGTATTCTCGAAGAGACCCGCGCGCTTCAGTCTCGTGGTCACGAGGTTCTTATTTGCACCTACCACAACGGTAACGACGTGGAAGGTATTCCGACGCACCGGACGATCGACATCCCGTGGCGCAAGCGCGTCGTCGTTGGTTCTTCAAAGCACAAGCTGTACCTCGACGCGATGCTGAGCTTCGAAGTCCTCCGCGCGATCCGACGATTCAAGCCTGATCTCATCCACGCTCACCTGCATGAAGGGGCCCTGATCGGGGGCATGGCCGGTCTCCTGACCCGCAGACCGGTGGTCTTCGACTACCAGGGCAGCCTCACCGAGGAAATGCTCGATCACGGCTTCATGCGTCATGACGGCAAGCGTGAGTGGGCCATGCGGCGGCTCGAACGCACCATCGAATGGTTTCCCCATCTGGTGATCACCAGTTCAGACAACGCCCGGTGCAGACTTGCCTCATCTGGATATCCGGATGAGAAGATCATGACCGTGTTCGACGCTGTCGATACCAACCGCTTCTCACCGACCGTGATGTCCCCTGAAGAACGCGCCTCACTGCGTGAAGAACTGGGAATTCGCCCGGATCAGCAGGTCGTTGGCTATCTGGGGCTGCTGGCACCCTACCAGGGATCAGATCTGCTGATGGAAGCTGCCCGCCGGATCATCGAGCAGCGTCCCGAGACGTTCTTTCTCATCATGGGATTCCCCGGCAACGAGGACTATCATGCCGAGGCTGTCCGCACGGGGATCGGGGGTAACACCAGCTTCCCGGGGCGAATCTCCTACAGAGAAGCGCATCGCTACCTGGCGCTGGCCGATGTCGCGGTTGCACCGAAGATGTCCCTCACGGAGGGCAACGGCAAACTCTACAACTACATGTCGATGGGGCTCCCCGTCGTCGCCTTCGATGCCCCGGCCAACCGGGAAATCCTCGGCGACGAAGGGATCTACGCCGAACACGGCAACGTCGATCAGCTAACGCAGCATCTTCTATGGTGTCTGGAAAACCCGGAATCAGCTCGCGAGGTCGGATGCCAACTGAGGCGGCGCGCGGTCGATCACCTCTCCTGGGACGCCCGGATCGAGGAACTCCTCGACGTCTACGATCGACTCATGCTGGAGACCACGCCATAGCTCCGGCGCAAGACGTCCCACGGATCGCCGATCCGCGCCGCCATTCGCCAGCGTACTTCCATGATTCGCGGAATATCTTCCAGCTCAGCCATCGAACGAGCAAGCGGCACCCGACCGACCAATGGGGGATAGTGCGGTTCATCGTCCGGCCCCAGATCGTGGACGTGCAGGTGGATGATCTGCGACAGGAACGCATCGGTCGGTGCTGACCACTCCTGACCGAGCGCGATATGGCTTTCCAGATCGTGGGCAACATCCCAGCAGACGCCCACCAGCCCGGAATCAACCTGCTGGACCACCCGCATGATCGACTCACGCGTGGTTGCGGCGGCCGTCGGACGCTCGTGACGAAATGCGCGCAGCTCGATCGCCAGTTTCACGTGCGGTGAGTGTCGTCGAGCCTCATCACCGATCGCCTCCACGAAGCTGACAGTGGCCTGCTCATTCTCGGCAAGGGTTGAGGCGGTATCGGTGACGGCATGCAACACGAGCGTTGCACCGCTCTGATCATCGGCCAGTTCGGCAACCTGTCGGAGCAAGGGATCGTACCGGCGCATTGTCTCGCGAGGTTGATCTCTCCACGCGGTCGGAGAGAACTCCGGTGTCAGCGGTCCGTGAACACTCAGCGTAAGGCCGCGATTCCGGTACCCGGTGATAACTCGGGTCCAGTCCTCACGCAGCACGTGAACACGCGAGGTGAACTCGTCGGCATCCCCATCATGCAAGACGATCTCGGCCCCGCTGGCTCCGACTTCATCGAGCAGTTCGAGATAGTCCCGGAACCGCCCGAGGTCGCAGTCGTACCACCTGGGAGCGCCGCTGTTGCCGAGCATCAGTCTGCAGCCCGGTCTGCCTTCAGTGCCGAGTGAATCTCCCCGGCAACGTTGGCTCGATCGACGGTTGTCTGATCCCCGGTCGACATTTCCCGGATGATCACCTGTCCGTTCTGAATCTCATCCGGCCCGAGAATCAGCGTGCGAGGGATACCCTTGCGGTTGGCGTACTGGAGCTGGCGACGGAGATCGAACTTCTCGCCCGAGTAGATATCGGATTCGATGCCAGCGCGACGAAGCTCGCCAACGAGTGCCAGCGATTCGCCAATCGTATCCGCGTTGAACACCGTTACCAGCACTTTGCTAACGGTTGATGGGGCGACAACCAGGTTCTTCTCCTGAATGACATCGAAGATCCGCTCCAGGCCGAGCGAGCAGCCAGTAGCCGGCAGATCTTCTCCGGAGAACATGCCAACCAGGCCGTCATAGCGGCCAGCTCCACCCAGTGAGCCGATATTCGCATCAACGGACATCGCCTCGAACACCGGTCCGGTGTAGTAGTCGAGACCCCGAGCCAGCGTCAGATCCAGCGTGTAGTGCGACGAATCGGCACCCATCTTGTCGAGGAAATCGAAGAGCGATCGCATCTCCGAGATCCCCTCTTCCGCCATCGAGTTACCAGCCAGGCGTCGGGCCAGCTCATCGAAGACCTCGC
>SLFF01000028.1 GCA_007124395.1 Thermomicrobiaceae bacterium
AACAGGTCATGCGAGACGCTGCGCCATGTGGTCCGCGATCGTCATGCAGGGCAGGTTGGTATTTGCCCGCGTAACGTCTGGCATGATCGATCCATCAATAACCCGCAGATTTTCCGTACCCAGCACCCGGCAGTCCGGATCGACCACCGTCCTTGGGTCGTCTGGGCCGCCCATTCGACATGTGCCGACCATGTGCCAGGTATCGGTTACTTCGTGGCGGATCCAGGAATCGAGTTGCCGATCGGAGCGGACATCGTCGATACCGAGATCAGTCGCACCGGTTACGGAATCGTTGAGCAGGATCTTATCCGCAATCGAGCTCACTGCCCGACTTTCGACGAGTTCGAAAAGATGGCGCACCCCCTGGCGGAGACGCCTGAAGTCGCGTTCCTCAGATAACAAGTACTCGTCAATTTCGGGCATCGCGAACGGGTTCGTGCTATTTACGCGCAATTCCCCGCGGGAAGCAGTATCCCAGAGAATGACAATCATCACTCCGGATTCAAGGCCACTAGCATCATACCCGGTGAGATTCATACTGAGCATGATCAGGTCGTTATCGCATCCCGCTGCAACTCCCGAGCCATAGCGGATTGCGCAGTTGTTGTTACGCTCGGTCCAGTGGCTCGGCCGGGCGCGTTCATCAAGCCGTAGCTGCACACCGACGTTGGCATGATCACAGACGTTTTTGCCCACCGGGAGCGCGCTCACTGCCTTGAGATCCAGCGCACGGAGTCGTTCCTCCGGCCCGACGCCGGACCTGATGAGAATCCCAGGCGAGAATGGTGAGCCAGCGGACAGAATTATCTCATCCCCGTAGAGATTCACGATCTCTTCGCCGCTGATCGCCCGAACGCCAGTCGCCCTGTTTCCTTCGAACAACACCCGGTCTACGTGTGTCTCACACACTATCGTCAGGTTCTCGCGTTGCCGGGCAGGTTCAAGGTAGGCGTTGTTGCTCGAGCTCCGGTCATCAGTGGTCCGGGTTAGCGGCATCGCACTGATTCCAGAAGATCCAGGAGCGTTAAGATCCTTGTGCCATTGATGACCGGCGTCGAGCCCAGCTTCCAGAAGTGCCAGATCGACCTTCCCCCACTTGCTCACTGCTTCCCGATAGATGGGAACAGGCCCCTGATCACCATGATAGGGAGCGCTCCCGTAGTCGAGATCTCGCTCCAATCTATTCATCGCCGGTAGAAGCTCCTCGCCACTCCAGCCAGCACACCCCTGTTCGGCCCAGGAATCGAAATCCTCAAGCATCGCGCGGTGTGCCATCTGAAAGTTGATAGAGGAACTTCCCCCCGGACCTCTCCCCCGGATATAGTGTCTAGGCTCCTGATCGACTCTCCGGCGAGCCTTCAGATCCGGCCACATGAAACGGGAAAAGTACTCAGCGTTGATGATTCCCTGAGGGTTAGCACTCCGCATCTCCGATGGAGCATCAGCCGCGCGATAGTCCCGGCCAGCCTCGAGAAGAAGCACCTGACGGGCAGGATTCTCGGACAATCGTGCTGCCAAGATGGCACCAGCGGAACCCGCTCCAACGATGACGACGTCGTACCGATGCTGTTGTGTGTTCACCATCCCCACCTGCTTTCAAGTGGATCCGAATGTTGTGGGTGTCTTTCCACAATAACAGCAGGGAAATGGCTATGCAACAGCTTGTCTGATCTAGAGGAGTGTCGGAAATGCGCGTATCAGAGCTCTTCGAGGCTATCACGGATGACGTCGAAGTATTCCAGCGCCAGGCCGGTGCCGATGGCCACACAGCTCAATGGGTCATCAGCCACATAGCAGGGGACACCCGTAACTTCGGTGAGCAGGACATCCAGATTACGGAGCAACGCCCCACCACCGGTCAGGATCATGCCCTTGTCGATGATGTCCGAGGAAAGCTCCGGTGGCGTCTCTTCCAGCACAGCGCGAACCGCGCCGATGATCGCCTCCAGTGGCTCGGTGAACGCCTCGGTGATCTCGTTGGCGTGGATCTGAATCGTCCGGGGAAGTCCGGCAATCTCGTCCCGGCCACGAACATCGAGGTAAATGTCTTCCTCGGTCGGCATGGCTGAGCCGATGGCGATCTTGATCTCTTCAGCGGTGCGATCACCAATCCGCAGGTTGTACTTGCGCTTGATGTAATTCTGAATCGCTTCGTCGAAGCGGTTGCCACCCATGCGGATGGAACGAGCCACCACGATACCATTGAGCGAGATCACGGCCACCTCAGTGGTGCCACCACCGATGTCGATGATCATGTTGCCGCTCGGGTCGGCCACCGGAACCTTGGCGCCGATCGCCGCAGCCAGTGGCTCGCTGATGAGGTAAGCCCGACGCGCACCGGCATTGAGCGCTGCATCGCGAACAGCTCGACGTTCCACCCCGGTCACTCCGGCTGGAACGCAGATCATGACCTCGGGCCGTATCAGGGAGAACCGCCCAACCGCCTTGTTGATGAAATAGCGGAGCATCTCCTGGGTGACCACATAGTCAGCGATCACGCCATCACGCATCGGGCGAACAACTTCGATGGTCTCCCGTGGCTCACGTCCGAGCATGTTTCTGGCTTCGATACCGACAGCTTTGACCTTGCCATCCCTGGCTGAGATCGCCACAACCGATGGCTCGTTCAGGACAATGCCCCGGCCACGCAAAAAAACCAGCACATTGGCGGTTCCAAGATCAATTCCAAGCTGTTTTGCCAAAGGTAAATGCTCCGTTGCCTGTTCGCATCAGCCACACAGCGGGACGTACCGCACCGTTGCTCACGTGCGCGTGAGTATCATACCAGCGTTCACAATACGTGCGAATGTCGAGGAGAGTCGTCAGCTCGCTGGCTCGACGCCCTTGGCCCGCAGTTTCTCGATGTCAGACTGGGTTTCGGCCAGTTGCCGCCGGACGATCGGAAGCCGATCACGCTGCCGTTCGAGATCGCTGATCACGTCGTCGCGCTCTTTGCGGAGTCGCCGCAAATCGTCGTCGATCTCCTGTCGCTTCCAGTTGAGCTCGGCACAGATCGGGCAACGGTTCTTCTGATCCAGCCAGCCACCACACGCCGGGCAGGTTCGCGTTATATCTGCGAGCGTCATCGCTGGGAGTTCGCTCCCGGCTGCCGCGTGCTCCAGCAACTGATTGGCGTAGGTCGAGAGGCTGTGAAGCAGGTGCTCACGCAGTTCCTGCGTTCGTTCGGCCGATTCGAGGTCAGGGAGCAACGGCTCGACATCACCGGCCATTCGCCGGAGTTCCGGATTCGCGACGTTGTGGCCCCGTTCGGCCCAGTCGATCTCTTCCCGATAGCCGATCTCCGTGGAGCCAATCCGCAACCTGACGTTCGCCGGTTCCTCTTCTTTCAGCTCGACGATCTCGATCGGAACCGGATCGAGCTGAACCCGCGGTGTTGATTCGGTGGACGGTTCGATCGCTTCCCGGTCGGCCATTGCCTGCTCGATCGCCTGATTGAGTTGCTCGATGCGCTCGGTCCACTGATTCTCTTCATTCAGGGACTCTTCGGCTCGCTGCAAATCGTAGGAGAGATCATCCTGACGACGCAGCAAGCGGCGAAGCTGGCGACGCTCGGCATCCCGAATATGGAAGCCCTGCCGGTGGTCCTCATCCGATGATGCGCCGGGTGCGCGTTCGCCCGTCTGCTGGTGCTCGTCAGTCCGGGACGACGATTCCTCCCCGGGATCCTGGTTTTCTTTTGCGCGGTTGAGCCAGTTGCGAAGCCAGGACACGTGACTACCTCCCGCTACCTGTCTCGATCTGCCCTCTGGTCTGCGGCAATCGTGTTGCCGTATCTCTTCTCATTAAGCCTGATCGGGCGGAGTCTCGTCCGAGTGCTGTAGCGACCAGCGATCCACCTCTTTCAACGCCCGGAGGATGTACGGAGCAACCCGCTTCGGTTCGGGAAGGCCACGGATGCCCTTGATCCGCTGCTCACCGCCCAGTTCCGTTCCATCGAGCGCCCGGAGGCCTCCTATAATCTCGATCCGCAATCGTCGCTGAACCTGCCCCATCACCACAACGACCCGGGTGAAGCCGCCACTGGTCCAGCTAATCCGGACTCCGGTGACCTCCCGATCCGTCGATGTCATCGGTTCGACCCGGGCCAACCCGTCGAACGATGACATCGCGATATTGGCCGCCTCCATCAGCTCCTGCTGTACCTGTTTTCGATTGACTTTGCGGATCTCTTCCGGCTGGAGCCCGGTGATACTAGCGTAGCGAAGTCGCACCGCCGGGATCTGCCAGGCCACGACCATTCCCAGCAGGATCAAGCCGTGCACGATTCCCGTGCCGATCGCGTGATTCATCGTGTCTGACGAGTAGATCGTGGACCAGTCACCGTGGAGATCACTCAGTAGATCCATCAACGGATAGAACACCAGCGACATGATGATGCTCAGGATTCCGAACATGATGAACAGATAGTTGATAGCTGCCCGCATCGGACGGAGGAACGCCAGCCCCAGGGCTCCCAGGCCCATCGCCACACTGACGATGTTGCCCCAGAGCGCAATCCAGAAGAGTTCGACGAGATCACTGATGCCCTGATAGCCAACGAAACCGAAGAAGAAGAAAAACCCGAAGGCCACAACGTCGCCGCCGTACCACCAGATCGCCACCGCATGGCCAACCTCGTGGAAGAAGACGCTAATCGGAATCAGGATGAAGAACGCCGCGACACTCATGTGCTGGCGATCTGCATGGGTGAAATTGTCGTCGAACAGCTGCTTGCGGTCACGGATCGTCTGATAGATCGTCCGGATCGAGATGACCGCCATGAGCAGCCCCATGATGATGAGGCCGGTGAAATCGAATGGCACCTGATGCTCCTTACTCCAACGATCGATTGTAGCAGCCGGTGAGGTTGTCGGGTGCAGAGGGATTGGACTAACGGCCCTCACCCCCGGCCCCTCTCCCAAATCTGGGAGAGGGGAGACATTTAACGTCCGGTGGACGGCGACCTCCGTGTCCGCTGGGATCGCCGAGGACATCGG
>SLFF01000347.1 GCA_007124395.1 Thermomicrobiaceae bacterium
GTCCGCACCGGTATGCTGATCGTCAAGCGCGCACTCGAAGAGCCGCTCCGCGGTATCGTCGAGAACGCTGGCGAAGACGGTGCTGTTGTGGTCGAGACGGTTCGCCGCCTCCAGAAGGACCAGAACAAGCCAACCATGGGCTTCGAAGTCATCCGCAACGAGTATGGCGACATGGTTGAGTGGGGCGTAATCGACCCCGTGAAGGTTACCCGCTCGGCAGTCGAGAACGCTGCATCGATCGCAGCGATGATTCTCACTACCGAAGCACTGATCACCGACAAGCCGGAAGAAGCCGGCGCTGGCGGTGGCATGCCGGGTATGCCAGGCGGTATGGACTACTAGTCCGATCGCTCCAGATCCCGCACGCATTCGAGAACCTCGCCCCTCGCGGGCGGGGTTCTCTGTGTTATTGCCGTATAATCTGCCGGGAACGCGCACGGGAGTTGAGAAGAGTATGCGGTGACGAACGGGCCGACAATCCTCTACGCTGGTACCTATGAGCGCACCTATCCCCGCAATCAGCAACTTATCCGACTGCTCCGCCGGTCCGGGGGCAACGTCATCGAGATCCATGAACCATTCTGGGAGAAGATGCAGGACAAGTCCCGCAGTTTCCGGGGTGTGGCTGCAATCGTCTTCGCGATGCTGAGCCTCTGCCTGGCGCAAGTCCGAATGATCTGCCGAGTTATCGGGAATATGCGTGGCTGTCAGGCGCTGATGATTGGCTACATCGGACAGATCGATATGTTGACCATCGGGGTTCTCGGACGTCTGACTGGGCGACCGGTGATCTTCAATCCGCTGGTCACGCTGACGGACACAGTTGTCGAAGATCGAACGCTGGTGAGCCGGGACTCAATGATCGCCCGATTGATCTGGCTCGTCGACTGGCTGACGATGCGGATTGCTACGCAGGTCATCACCGACACCGAGGCGAATGCGGAATACCTTACCGGGACGTTCAACCTCTCGCGAAACCGGATCAGCGTGCTGCACGTTGGAGCAGATGAAGCGGTCTTTCGAGACGTCTATCGTGTGCGCAGTGACCGAGCGACCATTGATGTGCTGTTCTACGGCAAGATGATTCCGCTTCATGGGATCGAGACGATCCTGACCGCGATTCAACAACTCCACGCGTCCGCTCCGCAACGATTCAGGTTCGAGATCATTGGCTCCGGGCAACATACAGATCATGTCCTGGAATTCGTCGAGTCCAGCCCTGAATGCCAGATTACCTATCGATCGTGGGTTGCCTATCGTCGCCTGGCGCAGCGAGTTGCCAATGCTGACGTGGTACTCGGGATATTCGGTGCCGGGGCCAAGGCCGCACGTGTGATACCGAACAAAGTCTTTCAGGCTATGGCGGTTGGCGCCCCGATCATTACCCGTGATTCACCAGCGATCCGGGAAGTGCTGGACGAACAGTCCGCGCTGCTGATTCCACCAGGCGACTCAGATGCTCTCTGTAGCGCTCTACAGCGCCTGGAAGACCCGGAATACCGTGAGCAGCTTGGACGAGGCGCCAGAGAGGCATTCGAGCGGTATGGGACTGATGTCGCGTTGCTCGGTGAGGTGAGCGAGATGCTGGCAGATCAAGGATTGACGGGACGTAGCTCGTGAGTGAGATCTCCAGCGATGGTCATCGATCACGGAGTCTGCTCAGGGTTACCATCCAGTGGCTGATACCGGTGGCGATTCTGATCGCGTTCGTGCTCTCCGGCCATTTTGGAGGTGCCGTCTCGACGCTGGGTGACGTGCATGCCGGGTGGGCGGTTGCGCTGGTAGTCGTCGGGATCGCGCTTCCCCTCTCGCACGCCTGGCGCTGGTGTTTTCTGCTTCGGCGCGTTGGAGAACGGATGCGGCTCGCCACTTCGGCCCGGATGACGGCACTGGCATCGTTGCTTAACTATGCGGCCCCCGGCTTTCTGGGCGCGCCTGCCAAGGCGATTTTCGCGCGGAATGACGCCGGGATCCCAGTCAGTCGCTCACTGCCAACGCTGGTGGCTGAGCAGACGCTGGATGCGCTGCTGCTCCTGGTCGCTGCGACGGTCGCGATTCTCTTTGCAGGCCCGGTTCTGATTCCGGCGCTGCTCGATCTGATCACCTTCGAGCGATCACTCTACACAGTATTGATCGTAGTCGCGGGCGCGTTTGCGGTGGCGATCGGCTGGGTGGTTGTCCGGCGATTGCTGCCGGCGTTTTCCGAATCGCTCGTTGCGTCGCTGAGGTTGCTGGTCCAGGGACGTGACGATCTGCTTCCTATATCCGTGCTGACGCTCTCTCGCTGGCTTCTCGATATGCTTGCCGTTGGAATCGCTTCCATCGCGGTCGGACTGCGACTGAACATCGTCGAGGTGCTGTTGATCGCCAATCTCTCCCTGCTGGCCGGGCTGATCGCGCCGGTTCCCGGCGGACTGGGCGTTCGTGAAGCGGTAATGGCGGCACTGGCTGGTGTACTGGGGATATCCGTGCCGGCGATTCTGGCACTTTCGGTATTGCATCGAGCCGGCCTGGGTATTGGATTGCCGATCGTGTTCGGGTGGGCCAGAGTCCGTGAGTGGAGGGGCGGATGAGCGAACGCTGGGTGTCGATCCGCACCCGACTCTCCGAAATCTGGGCTTCGCCAGTCAATCGCTGGCTGATTCTGATCTGGATCGCCGCGATACTCATACGTGTCGGACTGGCTCCATTTGCTGCGCATATGGATCTCTACTCGATCTACTCGCGCGCGGCTGAAGCAGCCTACGGTGGCGAGTGGCTCGGCTGGGGTAGCCAGATCGTCATCCAATCCATCCACAATGTCTGGCTATGGGTGCTGACGCCGGTATTGCCGGGTGCCGACCAGATCTGGTCTCAGACCGCCGGTGTCTTCGGTGTCGGGGTGCAGGAGCACGAGTTCGAGCGTTTTCTCGGCTATGAGTACCTCAGTCGCCTGCTGTTCCTTCTGAAGGTGCCGTACATCGCGGCGGATCTCATTGCTGGCTTGCTATTGATGCGGCTGGGTTCGCCTGAACGACGAGTGATGGTTGCCGCGCTCTGGTTGCTCAACCCGCTCGTCATCTACACCACGGTGCTGTTTGCCCGGCACGACTCGATGGCGATTGCGATCATGCTGGGTGGTGTCGTCCTCGCCACAGCCGGAAAGCGGTATCTTGGACTCGGACTGCTCCTGTTCTCCGCTGTTATGCGGTTTTTTCCGGTGCTGATCGCGCCATTCTTCCTGATCGCCTACCGGAGATCCAGACGTGAGCTCATCTACCTTGCGTCGATTCTGGCCGGGGGCTGGCTCCTACTGGATGGGATCGTCTGGGCGCTGACGGTCGAGAGTCCGACCCTGACGCTCCTGAATCGATACCCGCACGTCAGCTACCTCTTCGAGATGTCGATTCCGCTTTACCGTTTCCCGTTTGGGCAGACACTGGAACTGTTCATGTTCCCGCTGGTCTATCTGCTGGTGCTGTTCTGGTACTACGAGCGAAACCCGCAGGGAACGCGGGACCTGATCCCCGCTGCGACGGCTGTCTACAGCCTCGTCTTCGCGCTGACGTTCTTCCATCCGCAGTACGCGATCTGGCTGGTTCCGTTCATGGCGCTGGCAGTCGCACGGTATCCGACTCTGCTCCCGCTGCACATAGTGCAGGTCGTGCTATTGCTCCTGCATACGCTGCAGTGGGGCTCAGCCACCACGACGGAGCTATTCCTGCCGTTGAGTGTCGAGGCAGTGTCGATGCTGCCGGATCCGCGGAATGTGATCGCGGCTCAGATGCCGCTCGATCTGTTCTTTGCTATCGTCAGGACCGCGCTGGCTGCCGTTTCAATCTGGATCGCCTGGCGGTTGATGACCAACAGCTACGCTGAACCGGAGCCCAATCAGCCGATCGAGAAGACGTTTCGCCACGAAGGGACCGGCCCATGAGGCGACGGACACTGCTGACTATGGTGATGATCGTGGGTGCGTTCGTTCTGGCTGGTTGCTCGGTCAGTACCTCACTGGTGCCGGCAATGTCCGAAGAAGATGGCCGGTTCGGATTCGACACGCAAGTTCGGCAACCGTTCTATTCGGAGGCCGATGGCCTCCACAAACTGACGATACGCTTCTATCCAGAAGGTTTCCCCGGTTCGCAGGTTCCGGTGGATGCCTCTCAGGGTTCAGCCATTGTGCTCGATTACGCCCCGGACCAGGATCCGAGATTCCCGGAGCCCGCCTTTCATGAGTGGCCTGAGCATCAGGAATGGCTGCCGGAACTCATCGAAGATATGCGCTACGAGCAGACGTTCTGCAGTCCATATCCGGACCTCAATGGAATCGAACTTCGGGTGGCGACGTTCGGAGCAGACCTGAGTCCGGGAACCGGTGTTCTGCAGCCGTTCGATACCGTGGAAGTTCTCGAACTGCCGGAAGTAGGTCAGCACGCTGGCTTCATCCCCGGCGGGTCTGAGGTTGAAGTCGTTGCGGCGACGGAGGGCTGGGCACGAGTCGAGTTCAACGACGATCAGGCCGGATGGATCAGGTTCGAAAACTTCGCTGAGCTTCCGGATGCTTACCGCACGAACGACAAAGATGTCGTGCTGGAGCTCTATGAGCAGGATGGAGATGAGCCGATCCGCGAATCAGTGGTGAATGCGGCTGACATGTACGACATCAGCCATGTGACGTTCGATTTCGATCGGTACGATGGCGCGCTGGATCAGTGCTTCAGATTTGTGGTGACTTCTCCAGAGTCATCGCCGGGTAACGCCATCACCCTTCGTTTCGATCCCGATTCCCCCTACGACGATGGACAGGCGATCCTGAACGGCGATCCAGTGGACGGTGACATCGTCTTCAGCCCGCTCTACGACCTGCAGGCACCTCTGTATCGTGGATTTCTGGATGACTACGAGTGGGCAGCACCGCTGGATGCCTTCGAGGCCAGATTTGATCCGATCGACAACACTGCCGACCGGTACCTGGAAGTCCGCGTCGAAACGGGTAA
>SLFF01000122.1 GCA_007124395.1 Thermomicrobiaceae bacterium
CACATCCTGGAGCGATCGATCCCGATTCTTCTCGAAGATGACCGCGTTCATGCCGTCAGCGTCGAGCTCTCGATATTGCTGCCAGGTGAGCTCCATCCCTTCGTGTCTGGGCAACCCCTGCAGCAGATAGCGGATGCCGCGCTCCCAGACCGCCAGATGATAGAGGTGATCCTTTACTGCCCAGCCGCCGGCATCCCGCAACTCGGCCAGCTCGTGTTCGCTTCGTCCGGAAATGACCGACTCCAGCGACTGACGAGCATCGGCAATCACGAACAGGAAACCGTCCATGTCCGTCGGGTAACGTCCCTCGCGTACGTCCTGCACCCTTAGACTCCATTCCCTGGCTGAAGTGTTTTCTGGTGGTGGTGAGCACGCTAGCAGCGGTCATAAAGCGGAGTAAGAACCTCCACTCGATTGGACGAGTGGAGGTTGTATTGCTCATCCGAAACCAATAACACCTAGTGGTGGATGTGGTCTTCCGATTCGTCGATGTTCTCAGCCTCTTGCTGGATCTCCTCGTACTTTTCCTTCGGATCACGCGTCAACACGACGCTGCCCGAATCGTCAACTACAATTACCTCATCTGGAACTGCAGAGACTGCAACGGCAACTGACAATCCGTGATCATGGCTTTGAGCTTCTAGGACCTCGCCATCAACATCAACGAGCACACTCCCGAGCCGCTCCTGCGGATCAACAACCACAACTTTTGTGTCCGACGGTGACTCACCGCCTCTTACCGCAATCATTGGCTCCTCAGCGTCGAGCGTTGTACAACTGCCGCCTGAAGCCCGTCCTTGTTTGGTGAACGCACAGACCAACCCTAAATCGCGGTTTACGGTGACCCCTGTTTCGCCCTCAGCGACTTCGTCAGACAACGCTTCAAGAACCTCCGCTTTTTGTTCCACAGACCCAAGCGACTGCGAGTCGTCATTGCTCGATGCACCAGCCTGAAACGCCCAATATGCACTAGCAACTACAAGGATCAAAAAGACAGCCAAGACCCACCGGCTAGTAGCGTCGTTCCAGATCATGCTCAAACGAGCCATTGGTAACCTCCAACTTGTGACGCCGTTCTGTCAGGCAGCGGTTGCGCTAGCACGTTGGATGGGTAGGAGATGAAGCAGATTCAGTGTAGTGATTGTGTAATTGCAGGTTTGGTCCTGACGCTTGATGTCTCGTGATAAACTCACACTCTCGAATAGGGTTTGTGTCATAGTTAGCTGAAACTGCTGTGCTATCCCAAACAAGTCCATACGAACATTGGCCCTGATTACATGATGGATGAACAATATTCACCCAAAGCATATCTGTCACATTGACACCTGTTGTCCATCCTTGTCTATGATAGTCGCCAGCAAAGTTTGTAGGACCCTCGCAGCCATAGTCCGAACCGACACAGCCGTGTGCGATGGAATTGACTTGATGCCATTGCGCTCCGAGCGCAAAGGCGGATGATGTGACCGCAGCTATTATGAGGATTAGGCCAGCACCAGCAACCATCCACTTAACAGTCCACATCGCAACCTCCTAACCTTCGCGTGCTACGCAACAGAATCCGTCAAGAGCAGGTCCGTTACGCACATACCACACTCGACTTGTGCTTGCCACGATAAGAGCACAGTACCATAAGAGGCATAGTGTGTCGATAGGGAGTGTGCTGACAATTTGTTGCTTAGTATCCGACAATGCCTGCGCCAAAATAGACGAAGGAGTGGAACGCTGGAATCATCAGAGCTTTCTCTCGAACGTCTCGAACGTCTGCGGAGACATCTGGTCGATATTCCGGCCCGCCCAGTCACCAGCGCCCATCTCGGACCACATCCGCCGTCCGGCAAACTGCAACGCTGCGTTGGCCTGTTCGATGTCGACGTTCAACACTTTGCCATTCTGCTGCACGTACTCACCGTCGATCATCACGTCCACCAGATCTTCGGTCTGGGCGTTATACACGATATTCTTAATCGGGTCCCGCAGCGGCACCATGAACATCGATTCAGCATCCCAGAACAGCAGGTCTGCCTTGGCACCCGGGGCGACCTTGCCCAGATCATCGCGCTGCAGCATCTTCGCGCCGTTGATCGTTGCCGCGTTGAAGACGTCGGCGGCTGTTGACCGCTGTGAGTCCCGGCACATCATCTTGCCGATCACCGCGGTCCAGCGCAGTCCCTCGATCATCGACTGTGGTGCGGTGTCGGTACCGAGCGTCATGTTGATTCCTGCATCAATGTAATCCGGGAAGGACTCCATCGCGATACCCCGACGGGCAAAGACCCAGACGCAGTGCGCGACGTTGGCACCGTGTCGGGCCAGGATACCCAGATCATCACCCTGGAACTGCACCCAGGAGTGTCCGGCCGGCATGATGGCGTGGCCCAGAATGTTCCATTCGGAAAGGAAATCGATCGACTCCAGCCACTCGATCGGCGTCATGCCGTGGCGTTTTGTCATCTCATCGAACTCGAAGACAGACTGGGAAACGTGCAACGCCAGCGGCACCTGCATCGAATCCGAGGCCTCGCGCGACTTCCTCAGAAGCTCTTCGGTGCAGGTATCCACTTGAGCCGGAGAGAGGAAACCCTTGATCCGGCCATTGGCCCGGCCGTCGACACGCTCGATGAATTCGACAGCCTTCTTGAAGCCTTCTTCACCGGCTTCGATGTTCCAGTCGTACTCGACCTTCTTGCCGTCACGGGTCAGCCAGCGGCCGGACTTGTACATATCGGCGATATAGGTGCGGAGGCCGGACTTCTCGGCAGCGTCAGCCACGTAGTCGCCGATCCCGCCCAGCTCCATGACCGTGGTGGTGCCGGTTCGAATCAATTCGCCCATCGAGTAGTCGACACAGGCTTCGGCACCCTCGCGGTCCATCGCCATACTTCGGGCCGGGAGCATCTCCACCAGCCCGGTCATCGAGAACTGGCGATGTCCACGGTCCTCGACAAACGATTTGTCGAGTGACGATTCGGCCAGATGGGTGTGCGTATTAATGAAACCGGGAGTGATGACCCGATTGGTCGCGTCGATCGTCTTGTCGACGGAACCGTCGAAATCCTTGCCAACGTGAATGATCTCGTTGCCCTCGAGGACGATGCAGCCGTCTTCGAGAATCCGGTGCTCACCGTCCTGAAACCCAACGATGATCTTGGCGTCGATGCGAGTTCGATTGCTCACGATAATCCCTCTCAAACAGTCCAAATCGACCAGTCAATCGGATACCATGGGGCATGTTCCATGTCAACTGGCGGGGAACTTGCGTAGTCACTGTAGACAGCGCGCTGTATAGTCAGTGTTGGCCCAGCATCTCCTGGGCCTGTCACCATTGATTTAATTCGCCCAACACGCCACCTGAAGGAGAACGAATCGTGACCGCGTTTGCGGATTTAGAACTAAGCAGGCATATACTCAAGGCAATCTCGGCCGTCGGGTTCGAGGAACCAACCCCGATCCAGACGGAAGCGATCCCGGTCATGCTCGCGGGCAAAGATCTGATCGCCCAGGCACAGACGGGAACCGGAAAGACGGCAGCTTTTGCCCTGCCAATCATTCAGCATCTGAAAACAGACACCAAACGGCCTCAGGCACTGGTGCTGGCTCCCACCCGGGAACTGGCCGTTCAGGTTGCCGAGACGTTTCACCAGCTCGGACGAACCCGGAATATTCGATCGCTCGCTGTCTACGGTGGCCAGCCGATTGAACGACAGCTTCGAGCGCTACGCTATCCAGTCGACGTCGTTGTCGGCACACCTGGCCGATTGATGGACCACATCCGGCGCGAGACGCTGGATCTGCGTCAGGTCCGGACCGTGGTGATTGACGAAGCCGACGAGATGCTCGACATGGGCTTTATCGACGACATCGAGTGGATTCTCGAGCGCGTGCCGGCTGAACGGCAGACCGCGCTCTTCTCGGCCACAATGCCGTCGAGAATCGTCGCCCTCTCGAGGAAACATCTCAAAGATCCGACCCGTGTGTCGATCGAATCCGAGCATGTCACCGTCGAGGCAACTCGTCAGACCTACTACGAGGTCACCCCACGAGCCAAGCTCGACACACTCAGCCGGATTCTGGATGTCGAAAACCCGAGCTCGGCCATCATCTTCTGCCGTACCAAGCGTGAAGTTGATGAACTGACGCAGAAGCTGCAGTCGTTCGGGTATCCGGCCGAAGCGCTCCACGGAGATCTCAGCCAGACCCAGCGAGACCGGGTGATGGCCCGATTCCGTCGGGCTCAGGCCGAATTGCTGGTGGCAACTGATGTTGCCGCTCGCGGAATCGACGTGGAGAACATCAGCCACGTCGTCAACTACGACATTCCAAATGATCCGGAGTCCTACGTGCACCGTATCGGCCGGACAGGCCGGGCCGGTCGCACCGGCAACGCGATTACCCTGGTGACGCCACGTGAGCGTCGGCTGCTCCGGGCTATCGAGCATGCCACCGGACAGCGTATGGAACGAATTCCGGTTCCGAGCCGGGAAGACGTTGCCAACCGGCATCGCGAGGTTCTGGCGACGGAGATCTCCAACGCCATCGATCAGGCCGACTTCGAGCGAGCGATTCCGATCGTCGATTCGATGATGGAGCAGCATCCACCGGAGCGCATCGCCGCAGCGGCACTGACCCTGCTCATGAGTGAGCGCGGGATGACCGAGCCAACCAAGCCGACTCCGGTTGCAATGGGCGGCATCGAACCAGGGATGGATCGTTTGCTGATCGATGTCGGTCGAAACGACGGTATTCGCCCGAACGATATCGTCGGGGCAATCGCCAACGAGGCGAAGATCCCGGGCAAGCGCATCGGGCAGATCGAAATCCTGGACGACAACACGTTCGTGGATGTGCCGACTGACACCAGTGATCGCGTACTCAAGGCAATGGGCGAGACGCGGCTTCGTGGCCGTCCGGCAACGATCCAGCGCGCGACCCAGGCCTCCTAGCTACGACCTCGAAGC
>SLFF01000232.1 GCA_007124395.1 Thermomicrobiaceae bacterium
GGCCCGCAGCTTCACGCTGCGGTGCCGAATCGCGTTGCCCGACTCAGACGTATAAATTACAGATGTTAGGACGCTTGACTCATACCTGGTCATCGTGTTAGCGTGGCAAGTACAGCTAACGTATATGCGGTACAAGTCACAGTTCGTTTAGCACCAGACGGTTGACGCAACAGTTCTGGAATGATGAATGCATTTGTTGACTCACCGCCGTCTATTCAATTTGTTTGCTATCTTCTCAGGCGCTATTGCGCTTGGTTTGGCGGGATGTGCCGACCGAGACCAGGCGCCCTCCACCCAGCAAGAGCCTGCTGTCGAGTCCCCGTCTCCAACCGCCGAATCGAACATCACTCCTTCGGGTCGTTCCGATCGAAGTGTCTCCTGTGGTGATAACGATGACGAAGACTATACAAGACAAGAGGGCAACGCACTCGATGACAAAGGACTCTTGAAGGAGGCAAAACGGGAGGGCACCGTGTCGGTGATCGTGACGCTGGACATCCGATTTACGCCTGAGGGTGAGCTTGAGGATCAGGACGAAGTCGACGATCAGCGGGCGAGAATCGCGCAAGCTCAAAATGAGCTGATGGAATCTCTCAAAGACTTCAACGCCGAGGAAGACATTCGATATGAACGCCTCAGACAGATGGTGTTGACGGTTGACCATGATGCTCTCCTGGAGCTAGCACAATCACCGCTCGTTGCGAGTGTGCAGGAAAATGTTCTTGACGAGCCAACCAGTTGAGATTGTTCGGATGCACTCATGGAAGGGGGTATTGAGAACGATTTTTGGGGCAGTCGTGTGGTCGTCTCGTTGATTTCCAGCGTACCGGCGACCCCGGGGGACAGAAGTGGACCTTCAATTATTGGCCACAGAGGGACTCTGTAGATTCTTCCAATCCAAAACCATAGACGCGCCATCGAGGCGCGACTGAGGAAAGAGGTAACGGGAATGAATCGAACGACTCTTCTGAGCCTGTTAGTCGGGATTGGCCTCGTCTTCTCGGTGACGGGGGCCGCGCTCGGGGAAGAACCTCGTTCCAACGAGAATGCCGATCGACAAATTAATGAGTTAATCGAAACAGCCGAACATAGACAACACGAGAACCAACGCGTCCCGGTCCTGGTCAGACTGGAGGATCGGGGTATCCAGAGCCAGGCAGCCAGTCAGGCAGAGGTCTCACGCATGGCTGCCGGCTTGGCTGATGCCGATGTGCACATTCAGTTCGAATCCGCCCCGCTACTCGCTATGTCGGTCGGACCGGAAGCGGTTCGAGCGCTCGCTGGCTCGCCAGCTGTCCGGAGTATCCGCGAGGACGTCCCGCAACCGCCAACACTCAATGACACAATGCCGGTGATCAATGGCGACACCGTCCACGATCTCGGATGGACTGGATCCGACCAGACAGTTGCGATCCTGGACACCGGAATCGACGGGGATCACGAATTTTTTGACGGTCGAATCGTCTCCGAAGCCTGCTACTCCAACGCCGGGGGTGGTGGGACTGGCACGACGCTCTGTCCGAATGAAGAGGAAGAGCAGATAGGCCTGGGCGCTTCGGACGCAACGGTCGATGAGTGCTTTGACGAATTCGGCAATAACATCTGCGATCACGGATCGCACGTCGCAGGAATTGCCGCGGGTGCAGCGGATGGAGTGCTAGGCGCTCCGGGAGACGGCGTCGCGCCCGGTGCCGATATTATCTCTATCCAGGTATTCACCCGCTTCGACGACGACGACGCTTGCGGTGGTGACCCAGGAGACGCTCCTTGCGTCCTGACTTATACCGCTGATCAGATTCTGGCCCTGGAACGCGTCGCTGAACTCAATGATGATTTCGACATCGCGGCTGCCAATATGAGCCTGGGCGGTGGAGAGAGCGAAGATCACTGTGACGGCGACGACCGCAAGCCCATTATCGACGATCTGCGTGCGATGGGAATCGCAACAGTCATCGCCTCAGGCAACGACGGGTTCCTCAACTCAGTCGGTGCCCCAGGGTGCATTTCGACCGCCGTGACGGTTGGTTCGACGACGAACACAGATGGAGTCTCCGGGTTCAGCAATCGAGGACCACTGTTGGATCTCTTTGCGCCTGGCCACCACTCCGTCCTATCATCGGTCATTGCCCCTGACTTCGGTGGTAAAGGCGGCACCTCGATGGCGGCTCCTCACGTCGCCGGTGCGTTCGCCGTTCTTCAGGAGGCGTATCCGGGGGCCGACGTTGACACGCTCCTGGGTTACATGGAGACCACGGGCGTACCAGTCACCTACGACATCGACGATGAGGGCAACGAGCAAGAAACGACGCCACGTCTCGACTTGCTGGGAAGCTTGCAAGAGGGCAACGACCCGCCGATCTTGACGGTTGACGAAGGTGCGGTGACGGTCGATGAGGGCGACACAGCTGCCAATACTGGCACCTTTAGCGACTCAGACGATGAGTCTGTGACGCTCGAAGCTTCGGTCGGAACGGTTTCCGACGCCGGGGGTGGCGAGTGGTCATGGAGCTTTGAGACTCGCGACGGGCCGGATGAAAGCCAGCCTGTGACAATCTCTGGCACCGATGACAAAGGTGAAACGGGCGAAGTTACGTTTGAACTCGTTGTCGAGAACGTTGATCCGCTGGTCACCATACAGAATGAATCGCCAATTGAGATCGACGAGGGCGAGAGCGTCACGATCGAAGCCCATTACGCCGATCCGGGCTGGGAAGATACCCACCAGGCCGAGATCGACTGGGGCCATTAGGTCCTTGACGCCGAACCGATCCTCGTGGCTGATCCAGTTGGTTCGCCGGAGGCTACCGGCACGGTAACGGCGACTCAGCAGTACGGTGACACCGGGTCGTTTGAAGTCACCGTTACCGTCACAGATGACGATGGTGGAGTTGGCACCGACTCGATCACTGTCGAGGTTGCCAACGTCGACCCAACCGCAGAAATTGATGTGGCTGACGCCGAGGTAACAAATGGAGAACCAACATTCCTGACTGAGGCTGGTGTTCCGACATCATTCTCTGGTCGGGCTACCGATCCAGGAAGCGACGACCTCGAGTTGTTCTGGGACTTCGGTGACGGCAACGATACATCGACCATGTATCTCGTGAATCCGCCAGATCCTGATCCGTTCCCGAGCCCGAGCATTCAGCCGCGAGACATTACCGATGATGTCGAGCATACCTACGCGGACGCGTGCTTCAGCGAGCTGAGCTTCTGGGCCGAAGATGACGATGGTGGTATCAGCGCAACGGACACCGCTAGTGTCGTCATCGCCGGAAACGCCGATCAAGTTCGTTCCGCAGGATACTGGCTGCATCAGTATCGCGGTAACGGTCGGATCGACTTCAGCGATGATCAATTGGTGTGCTTCCTCGAAATTGTCGACCACATGAGTACCGTGTTCGACACTATGGATCTGGGTGATGCCCAGGATGTCCTTTCCCCCGGGGGCAATCAAGGCGACATGACCCAACTGCTGGATCGCCAGATCCTGACAGCTTGGCTCAACTTTGCAAACGGAGCAATCGGCTTCTACGAACTCGTGGACACGACCGGCGACAGCGTGGGAGATACGCAGTTCTCCGATGTCATGTCGACCGCGGAGTCTGTCCGAACTGATCCGGATTCCACTCACTCCGAACTCGAAGTGCAGAAGGATCTGCTTGAACTGGTGAACGAGTCGTAGTCGCTGTGAAGCGGCGGGGACACTGCTCCCTGCCGCTCGTTTCTTCCTGTGATGGACAAGTAGATCATTCGCTAGGTTGCGTGCACGATGACGCAATTTCGAGGCACTTGAAAATGCAGGAACTCGATCATTGATATCTACGCGGCGCTGATCGTGACGAGGTGTATTGAAACTCCCCGAACAGCGGTATATCGCACTAATCTCGACAGGTCGTTGACGTATACATGGGCGTTCTCGAGAGAGTTCAGGCGTAAACCCTCTGGTTCTTGGTAGAGTTAGGCAGTGGTTCGAGTCCGCTCGTGCGCTCCCAGGTGACCTGCTGGTAAGTGTTCAGCAGTCAACGCTACGAAGTACGAAGACAGTTAATCTAC
Organism: Thermomicrobiaceae bacterium; assembly: GCA_007124395.1. Lineage (GTDB taxonomy): Bacteria > Chloroflexota > Chloroflexia > Thermomicrobiales > Thermomicrobiaceae > SLMJ01. The sequence continues at coordinate 4,057 of SLFF01000232.1, forward strand.
GCAGATGTTGCCGGAATTGGAGTTACCTACTCTGATCCGGTTGCTTTTGCATGTATCTGCAGTCGTTCACCCGTGCGGTTGATGAATCGAGGAGGGTAGCTTGGTCAACGAACCAGAGACCCTTCTGCTTGATGGTTTTGTCGAGCAATTCGTTACTGCACAACTCGCCGCAGATCGTTCCCGAGCGCTCGACGTCGTCAAAGCGGCACTTCAGGCAGGTTTTGATGTCCCCGCGATAATGCTTGGAATCATCCAGCCGTCTCAATATGAACTAGGGGAGAAATGGGAGCGGGGCGAGATCTCCGTTGCTGAAGAGCACGTAGGGTCTGCTATCTCTCAATCTGCACTGGGTTGGATGTATTCGGAGTTCCCGCCAGTGCGCCAGTCAGGACCCCGGGTAGTGGTTGCCTGCGTCGCGGGTGAATTGCATGACCTCGGCGCCCGAGTGGTGGCCGATCTGTGTGAGTACAACGGGTTTGACGTTACATACCTCGGGGCGAACGTGCCGAACGTCACGGTGCTTGAAGCTATCGAGGAAGTCCGGCCCGACGTCGTTTTCCTCAGCGTAACGATGTCGTGGAATGTTCCCCAGCTGCGAACCCTGGCGCAAGAGATCAACGCCCTCGATCGAGAGATTCCTGTCGTCGTCGGCGGTCGCGGGCTAGCCTGGATGGCTGAGGTACGGGAGCCTGATGTTGAATGGCATGTGTTGAATGACCCGCTCGTTGCAATCGCTCAATTTGCAAGTCGTGACGGGGATTCCGGGTAGAAGTCGAATCGCGCAGACAGGTATATTACTCCGCCGTTCATCGTAGTGATGACAAGGGGCACCGTTTGCTCGGCGCAATGTTCAGTCTTGAATGGTCTGAACGCTGTATGCACGAGCTTCTGTTTA
>SLFF01000393.1 GCA_007124395.1 Thermomicrobiaceae bacterium
CTCCTTCCGTGTTGACCCGATCCAGCTTCCGATGCTCCAGGGCACGTCCTGGCCAGGCTGGTGGGCAACCGACGAGAAGGTCGAACTGACCAACCGCCTCGAGCGCGAGACTGAGTTCGAGGATCGCTATGAGGTTCTCGAGCAGCTCCAGGAGCTCTTCTATGAGGAAGCTCCGCAGGTCAAGATCGGTGACTCACTGGAGCTGAGCGCCCGCGCGGCCTCAGTTCAGAACTTCACCACGCCAACGCAGCTTCAGCCGGCGTTCTGGAATGTCTGGCTCGAAGAAGAATAGAAGTTCGAACGGTGCTTTCCGGTTCGCGTCGCGGTACTCCCGCGACGCCGACCGGATACCCGAGTCGAGCCGAGTACGAAACAGCGCGAACGCCTCACAGGACGTTCTGTCCGGGCGAACTCGGGATTTCTTTCGCGAATCAGCCGAATCGTATAGTATTGATGACGTAAAGTCTGAAATCATGTGATCGGCATCATGCGTCGTCATATCGTTGCATGAACCGGGTTTGCCTGAAGTTCGATCCTGAAGGCTGTATCAGTCAGCGTTTGCGCGCTGTTCATCGGTGACGTGTTCCGCGGGAAGCGAGAGTCGTGACTCAGTACATTATCCGCCGATTACTGTTGCTAATTCCCGTGATCCTCATCGTCGGCGTCGTGGTTTTCACGCTGGTGCATCTCACGCCAGGTGACCCCGCTGCGGTAATTCTGGGACCGGATGCAACTTCCGAGCAGGTGGAACGCCTGCGAAGTCAGCTCGGACTGGACAGACCATTCTATATCCAGTTCGTTGAGTGGATGGGCGGAGTGGCTCGTGGTGATCTTGGCCACTCGCTCTATCTCGATATCCCTGTAACCCAGGCGTTGTTAGATAGAGCACAACCGACAACCACTCTGATGTTATATTCGCTGACCATCTCCATTCTGATCGGGGTGCCGATTGGCGTCCTTTCGGCGATCAAACCGAACTCGATCTTCGACCGTATAGCGATGATGTTCGCCATCAGTGGTGTTGCGATTCCGAACTTCGTGCTCGGTATCCTGCTCATCATGATCTTTGCGGTCTGGTTACGGGTACTCCCTTCTCAGGGCTATGTGGGTCTCTTTCAAGATCCAATCGGACATTTCGAGCGAATGATCATGCCGGCGTTTTCTCTTGGGTTCTCGTCCGCGGCCTTGCTGGCCCGTCTGGTCCGGTCATCTATGCTGGACGTGATGCGTGAAGACTACGTCCGGACCGCACTGTCAAAAGGTGTGGCGTTCCGGAACGTGATCACCCAGCATGCGTTGCGCAACGCGCTGATTCCTGCGGTGACTGTGATCGGTTACTCGGTCGGTGCGCTGCTCGGTGGCGCTGTGGTGACCGAGACGGTGTTTGGCTTGCCAGGGATGGGCCGGCTTGTCGTCAACAGCATCGGACGTCGAGATTACCCGGTCATTCAGGGCGCAGTGATGCTCATTGCGGTGTTCTACCTGCTGGCCAATCTGATCGTTGATATTCTGTACGTGTATATCGATCCGAGGATTCGTTATGGCGACGAGTAACCGTGAACGAGAACGCGAACTGCGCGCGCAAGGCGACCCGTCGACAACTGATCGACCAGCCAAACGTGGCCTGAAGCGTATCTCGCCGCAATCTCGCTGGTACTGGGCAAGACTGGTGCTCGAGAATCCGGTTGCCGTGGCCAGTATCGGGTTCATTCTGTTGATCCTGCTTGCAACGGCGACCATGGGGCTCTGGTCTGATCAAGACCCAACGCGTCTCAACCCGGCCGACCGCTTGCAGTCCCCATCAGGTGACTTCTGGCTCGGAACGGATCAGCTCGGTCGTGACGTTCTACTGCGGGCGGTCTGGGGTGTTCGGATCTCGTTGTTGATCGGCTTTTCGATCATGTTCCTCTCTGGAGCAATCGGAACGCTGATCGGAATGGGTGCAGCCTACTATCAGAAGATCGATACACCGATCATGCGTGTCATGGACGGGATCATGGCGTTCCCGCCGATCGTGCTGGCTATCGCGCTGATGGCGAGCTTCGGCCAGGGTACCCAGTACGTGATCATCGCGCTGACGGTGGTCTATATTCCGGTCATCGCCCGACTTGCCCGAGGTTCGACGCTTTCGGTGAAGAATCAGTTGTATGTCGAGGCAGCACGATCGATCGGGGTGAAAGACTTCCCGATCCTGATGCGGCATATCTTCCCGAATATCTTCTCGCCGCTGATCGTTCAGGGAACGTTTATCGTGGCGCTGGCGATTATCGCTGAGGCATCGCTCTCGTTCCTTGGTGCGGGTGTACCGCCTGATGTGCCGACCTGGGGCAGTATGCTTCAGGAGGGGCAGTCGGTGATCCGGCAGGCCTGGTGGCTCATTCTGACGCCTGGAGCCTTCCTGTTCGTGACGGTGCTGTCGCTGAACCTGATTGGTGACGCGTTGCGTGATGCGCTCGATCCGCGTTCTCGCGAGCGATAGCTCGCAGACTCGAACAGAGTAGTTTCCGGATAGCAAACGGGGCGTGTCATTCGACACGCCCCGTTTTCGTTGTTCGGTTGTGCGATCGGTGTCGCTAGTTCCGCTTTTTCATCTCGTCGAGCACGTCGGATACCGTGTCGACGATGTAGTCGATATCTTCCTGTGGGATGTTCAGCGGTGGTGAGAGCTGGATGACCGGTTCCAGGCGATCATCGGCCCGGCAGATGACGCCACGGCGGAGCAATTCGTCCGAGAGCCAGCCAACCAGGTTTTCCTCAGTGATCGGCTCCTTCGTGTCCTGGTCTTTGACGAGTTCAACGCCGAGGAACAGACCGGCACCACGGATATCACCGACGTTCTGGTGATTCCCGATCGAATCCTCCAGCTTGTTCTTGAAGTACGCCCCCATGTCGGCCGATCGCTGGACGAGATTCTCGCGCTCCATGATGTCCAGATTTGCCAGTGCAGCCGCACAGGAAACTGGATGCCCACCGAAGGTGATGCCGTGCATGAACGGGTCTTTGCCCTCGCCGGTGAATGGCTCGGCAACCTCGGCCGTGGCGACGGCGGCACCAAGTGGTGCGTAGGCGGACGTCAGGCCCTTGGCGATCGTCATGATGTCAGGCTTGACGTTGTAGAAATCGGCACCAAACCAGCTGCCCAGTCGACCGAATCCACAGATCACCTCGTCCATGATCAGGAGAATCCCGTGCTCATCGCAGAGATCCCGGATCTTCTTGTAGTAGGCATCGCTGGCAGTAATCGCTCCGCCGGCGTTCTGGACCGGCTCCATGATCACGGCGGCCACGGTTTCCGGGCCTTCGAACTCGATCAGTCGCTCGACTTCGTCGGCACATTCCAGTGAGCAGGCACCCTGATCAGCGCAGTACTGGCATCGGTACTGATACGGCGGCGGAACGTGACGCGCGCCTGGCACCAGTGGGCCGAACTCGTTGCGAATCGGTGTCAGTCCGTTGACGGCCAGGGCTCCCATCGTCGTGCCGTGGTAGGCAGTGCGACGAGAGATCGTCTTGTATCGATTGTTGTCGCCGCGACGGCGGTGGTAGGACTTGGCTAGCTTCAATGCGCTTTCCACGGCCTCCGACCCGCCACTGACGAAGAACACCCGGGAGTCCGGTCCGGTCGGCATCAATTTTGCCAGACGATCGGAGAGGACGGTGCCGGGAACGTTCGGAAAACTGAACGTCGACACGTAATGAATCTGCTCCAGTTGAGCCATCATCGCCTCGGCGATCTCACGCCGACCGTAGCCGACGTTCACGCAGAACAGACCGGCGAGCGCATCGATGTACTCCTTGCCCTCGGTGTCCCAGATCTTCGAGCCCTCGCCACGGGCCATGATCGGGGCCATCTCTGCGTTCTGTGCCCGATCCATCTGGTAGAAGTGCAACCAGACGTTTTCGTTGATCGCATTGCGAAGACTTGCAGTTTCCTGTGCCATATTCATGTTCTCCATTCTCTATGCCCTCACCACTGCACCGGGCGTACAGGGTCGTACGCCCCTGCATCGGATTTATGGATCCTCCCCTCTCCCAATGTTGGGAGAGGGGCCGGGGGTGAGGGCCGGTTCAGTCCGCCGCCCTGACAGGCGAGGTGCCGTCATTTTCGACTGCGCTCAGTGCCCGGTCTACCGAATAAACCGCGATGCTTCTCACCTCTCCCAGCATTGGGAGAGGGGCCAGGGGTGAGGGCCGTCTACTCGTCTACAATCCCACACCAGTCCAGCATAAATGCGGCGAGGACCTTCGCCGTCGGCACTACCGTGCTGAGATCGAGGTACTCATCGGCCGCGTGTGGGCCTGCCCCACCTGGGCCGTAGCAACCGCAGGGAATACCGGCGAAATTGAAATAGCGCATGTCGTTGGTGCCGGTGCCCGAGCGCGGAGCCATCGCTGAACCGTTCAGATACTGATGCCAGCTCCCGAGAAGCTGGACGTGCGGCTCATCCATCGAAACCGTCGATCCGCCACTCTGGAAGCCATGATATACGACCTCGGGCGGATTCTCCTGCAGCCAGTCATCGGTCTGCGAGGCGTGCCGAACCGCTTGTTCGATCTCGGATCGCATCTCTTCGACGGTCTTGCCTGGATAGAAGCTCACCCGGCAATCGAGCTCGGCCATACCCGGAACGGTGCTCGGCCAGTCGCCAGAGCTCATCACTCCGATGTTCAGGTTGATCGGATGATCGATTCCCTCGAAGGATGGATGCGAGCCCTCGTTGAGCTCCCGATCCAGATCTTCCAGAGCCCGGATGATCGGCACCATCTTAGAGATGGCGTTCACCCCGGTCGGTGCAACTGCCGCGTGCGCCGATCGACCTTTCACCCGGATCTTGAACCACATGACGCCGACGTGAGCCTGCGTGAACGAGCCACCGGTCGGTTCGGTGATGATCGCTGCATCGGCCTGATACCGCCGGCTCATA
>SLFF01000001.1 GCA_007124395.1 Thermomicrobiaceae bacterium
AACGTGGAGATGACGGTGGAGCTGATTCAGCCGATCGCGATCGAAGAAGGACTGCGGTTCGCGATTCGTGAAGGTGGCCGAACCGTTGGTGCCGGTGTCGTGACTAAGATTATCGAGTAGAATTGTTGTTCTGAACTGGCTATCGACGGTTTCGCGCCGTAAAGAGGATGTGGTATCATGGCGAAGAAGGGCAGAGCTGACCGACACGTCATTACGATGGAATGTACTGAGTGTCGGGAGCGGAACTACACAAGCGAGAAGAACCGGCGGAATGACTCCAGCCGAATCGAACTGAAGAAGTTCTGCCCGCGTTGCCGGACACACCAGGTGCATCGGGAGACGCGGTAGCCAGTTCTGACAACGGTAAGTAGCAGAGGGTCGTAGCTCAATTTGGTAGAGCAGCGGTCTCCAAAACCGCAGGTTGCGGGTTCGAGTCCTGTCGGCCCTGCCCTCTTTCATAACAGTGTCGATGACATTGTCTAAGGGTGGCGTGAAAGCCAAACGAGTCATCATGGGGCAGCGCCGCTGGCATGCCCCATTGTTTTGTGACCGGGTATCGATTAATCAGCGAGAAACTGGCGGTGCTTGAACCGTTACTGCCAGAAGGAAGGCCACATGTCGACCAGGACGAAGTCCAAGGGAAAAGCATCGGAACGCGAGTCACCCTCACGTCTGGCGAGTCTCAAGCAGCTGTTCCGCGATACCAAGAACGAGATCAAGAAGGTTACCTGGCCTGATCGTGAGACGACGCGCAACTTGACGATCGTGGTTATCGCTCTCGCGACAGTTCTTGGTGCCCTTCTCGGCGGAGTCGATGCACTGTTTGTCCGACTGTGGGAAGCGCTTCGAGCGTTTTAGGAGGCAACAATGGCACGATCACTCCGCGACCGGCTGGCGCAACGCCGTCGTGAAGAACTAACAGGCAGCGTGCTGACGGATGAGTCCGGCAGCGAGGCGTCTGAGGGTGCCACTGAGACTGAGGTCGAAGAGCTCCCGGGCGACTGGTAAGTTGTACACACCTATTCTGGCTACGAGAACAAGGTCAAACAGAACCTCGCTCACCGCGTCGAATCAATGGACATGCTCGATCAGATCTTCGAAGTCGTCGTTCCGACGCAGGAAGAGGTCGAGATCAAGGCAGGGCAGCGCCACAGCGTACAGCGCAAGGTGTTCCCCGGCTATGTGCTGGTTCGCATGGAGATGAGCGATGAGTCCTGGAGCGTGGTTCGTAACACGCCCGGTGTCACCGGGTTTGTGGGAACGACTGCTCGGCCCAGTCCGCTTGCGCAGGACGAAGTCGACAAGATTCTCAAGGGCATGCACGCCGAGGCTCCGAAGGTTTCGGTCACGCTGCAGCTGGACGATACGGTGAGCATTATCGACGGTCCATTCAGCGATTTCCGTGGGACTGTTGATGACATTGACCACGAACGCGGGAAGGTCAAGGTTCTCGTTTCCTTCTTTGGACGCGAGACACCGGTGACACTCGATTTCCTGCAGGTAGAAAAAGAGACCTGATCCGGACACGTTGTCCGTGAATCATGTTGAGGGTTTTCGTGAGATAGACGTGGGAGGGAATTCAGTTCCCGCTCGGACCACAGGGAGGTAAGACAGTTGGCCAAGAAAATTCGTGCCTACATCAAGTTGCAGATTCCGGCTGGTAAGGCGACGCCAGCACCGCCGATCGGTCCGGCGCTCGGTCAGCACGGTGTTGCGATCATGAACTTCTGCAAGGAGTACAACGAGCGCACCGCTGACATGGCAGGTCAGGTTGTTCCGGTCGTGATTACGGTGTTCGAGGATCGCTCGTTCACGTTCATCACCAAGACGCCGCCCGCCGCCGAGATGATTCGCCAGGCCGCGGGCATCGATAAAGGTGCAACCAACGTCAAGACTGAGACCGCCGGCCAGGTCTCTCGTGATCAGATTCGCGAGATCGCGGAAGCCAAGATGCCGGATATCAACGCCGTCGACATTGAGGGCGCAATGCTGCAGATCGAAGGCACCGCCCGCAGCATGGGCGTCAAGATCGTTGATTAGGTTCAGCGCGCTGAACTCGTAGATGTTTGTGAACGTGGGAGGGTTGCGGCCCGCTTGCACCACGGAGGGAGCGAGAAGACATGCCGAAACGTGGCAAGAAGTATATTGAAGCGCTGAAGCACATTGAAGAGGGCAAGCTGTATTCGCCCGAAGAGGCAGCCGAGTTGGTCAAGAAGACCGCGTTTGCCAACTTCGACGAAACCATCGAGGCTCATTTCCGTCTCGGGATTGATCCCCGGCAGGCTGATCAGCAGCTGCGCACCTCGGTTTCCCTGCCGCATGGCACGGGTAAGACCACGCGCGTGCTCGTCTTCGCCGCTGGTGAAGCCGAGAAGATTGCTCAGGACGCCGGGGCTGACTACGTGGGCAACGACGACCTGGTTCAGAAGATCCAGGACGGCTGGCTCGAGTTCGATGCCGCTATCGCCGTTGCTGATCAGATGAGCAAGGTCGGTGGCCTTGGCCGAATTCTCGGTCGCCGTGGACTGATGCCGAATCCGCGCTCTGGCACGGTCGTGCGGGAGGTAGAAGACCTCCCACGCGTGATCAACGAGCTCAAGGGTGGTCGTATCGAGTTCCGGAACGACCGGACCGGTCTTCTGCATGTCGAGCTTGGGAAGAAGAGCTTCGAGGAACAGCAGATCCTCGAGAACTTCCTCTCGGTCATCGATACCGTGTTCCGTGAGAAGCCAGAAGGCGTCAAGGGCATCTATTGCCGGAGCATTACGCTCACGAGTACAATGGGTCCTGGCATTCCAGTCGATGTTGCGCTCGCGCAACAGGCTATTGGGCAATCAGCAAGCGCTGCCTAGGCCGACTTGATGCTGACAATCGAATTCGTTCGCTATAGACCGCTGGAGCCAGTGGCTTAATTTCCAGCCGAGGCGATCAAGGATGACGAAACTCTCAACGATCATGCGTTGAATTTCCAACCCTTGCGCCCCTGGCGCAAGGGTTTTCTGTTTTCAGCGGATTCAGAGTTTTGAGGAAAGGGGGTGAAGACGTGCCAACACCAAAGAAAATGCAGGAAGTCGAAGAGCTTACGGAATTGCTGAAGTCATCGTCGCTGACGATTCTGACACACTATCGTGGTCTGTCAGTGGCGAGCATGCAGTCGTTTCGCAAGAATCTGCGCGACAACCAGGCAAGCTTCCGGGTGGTGAAAAACACGCTGACGGGCATCGCGGCAGATAATGCTGATATGAGCCACATTCGAGAGTATCTCGAAGGTCCCACGGCGATCGTGACCACAACGGGAGACGATCCGGTTGGTCCAGCGAAAGCGACCCGGGAATTCGTCCGGACGTCGCGGATTCTGGAGATTCGGGCAGGTGTGCTGAACGGCGCGCTGGTGTCAGCTGACGAGGTTGAACGTCTCGCTATGCTGCCGAGCCGCGAGGAGCTGCTGGCAAAGGTTGTCGGTGGTCTGAATGCGCCGCTCGCAGGAATGGTCGGAGTACTCTCCGGACCAATCCGCTCGCTGGCGTATGTGCTGCAGGCTCGTGCCTCGCAGCTGGAAGAAAGCGGCGGCGCGTAGCCCGCATCACCGTTCCGCTCTATTGATTGCCTGACTGTGATGCAGGCGTAATTTGAACCCGCAGGTTGAAAGGACTAACACCAATGGCACTTGGCCAGGAAAAGATGGAAGAGCTGATTCAGACGATCGAGCAGATGACGGTTCTCGAACTGTCTGAGCTCGTGAAGGAACTCGAAGATCGCTTCGGCGTGACCGCGGCCGCACCGGCTGCCGCCGCCGCCGCACCGGCTGCTGAAGCTGCCGAGGCTGCCGAAGAGCAGTCCGAGTTCGACGTTGTCCTGACCGACATCGGCGCACAGAAGATTCAGGTCATTAAGGCTGTCCGCGAGCTGACCCAGCTCGGACTGAAGGAAGCCAAGGACATGGTCGAAGCCGCTCCGAAGGCGATCAAAGAAGGCGTCAACAAAGAAGAAGCAGACGCTGCCAAGGCTCGCCTCGAAGAGGCTGGCGCCACGGTCGAACTCAAGTAGTTCTGACTCGTTGATTGATCGAGTGGGCCCGGCGTACTGCCGGGTCCCTCGGCATCATTGAGGGCCGTTCGGACGCTATGCTATACTTTCTCCAAACAGCGGGGCGTGGCGCAGCCCGGTAGCGCACCGGTCTGGGGGACCGGCGGTCGGAGGTTCAAATCCTCTCGCCCCGACCAATTAGATTCACCCTCTTTACCTCGAAATCCAGTCGTTTCTGGCACCGTATTCGTAGCTAGCGGAGTAAGGTGACACGGTATGGTTGACGCAGAACGTCGTCCACGTATTGTGATTGCAGACGATGAGTCGATCATCCGGATGGATCTTCGAGAGATCCTGACTCAACTCGGCTATGATGTTGTTGGCGAAGCCAGCGACGGCCAGAGAGCGCTGGAACTCGCCCGCAAACTTCAGCCAGATCTCGTGATTCTCGATATCAAGATGCCATCGATGGACGGTATCGAGGCGGCAGGGTATGTCACCGATGAGGGTCTCGCCCCGGTTGTCCTGCTGACTGCGTACAGCGAGAAGGCACTGATTGGCCGCGCCAAGAATGCGGGTGTCTCTGGCTATCTGGTGAAACCCTTCCGTGAGAGTGAACTCATGCCGGTGATCGAGCTGGCGCTGTCTCGCTTCCACGAGATGAAGGGCATGGAGTCTGAGGTTGGAGAGCTGCGTGAGAAGCTCGAAGCTCGCAAAGTTATCGAGCGAGCCAAGGGTACGCTGATGGAAGTCCACGGGCTGACAGAGGCCGAGGCATTCAACCGCATGCGCCGAACGAGCATGGATTCTCGCAAATCTATGCGAGAGGTCGCAGACGCTATCCTGCTCACTCACCAGGTTGAATCTCGCTCCAGCTGATGCTGCTGAATCTGCAC
>SLFF01000109.1 GCA_007124395.1 Thermomicrobiaceae bacterium
AACGCAATCTCGCTACGCATTTGGGACGTCTGTTCCCTGGGATCAGAATGAAACGATTGAGCGGGTGACTGCAGCCCTCAAAGATGAGGGTTTCGGGGTGCTGACCACAATCGATGTTCAAGCAATCCTGAAAGAGAAGATCGATGTCGATCGGGAACCATATGTCATTCTGGGAGCCTGTGCGCCACAACTGGCAAACAAAGCGCTCGATGTAGAACCTGAAATCGGCGTGCTGTTGCCTTGCAACGTGGTAGTGCACCAGATTAGCGGAACTACACACGTGACGTTCATGGATGCTGAAGCAGCGCTCAGCCTGACCGGGAACAGTGAGATCGAGGAACTCGCTGCGGAGGTGAAATCTCGACTTCAACGTGTGCTCACGTCGCTCTCAAGCTGATCACGCTGGTGCTGGCCGGCGACGGGCTCGCAACGAATCCAGGCTTCGATACAACCACTCTTTGCGAGCCTCAATCGCCACCACCGTGCTGGCAGGATTTATGGCTCCGTCCTTTCGACTAGCCAGTCGCAAGACCTCGTTTCTTGCTCCTGGCGCGACGTTGTCGTCGTGTTGACCCTGTATATGCCAGATTCGTATAATCGGGTATGTGACGCTTGTCACGAGTCGTGGGGACGCTCACGACCACCGCCTTCCAGAGACGGGCTATTCCCTTGGACCTCTCCGATGTCTTCTATGTCATGCGCGCTGATCTGGAGCGAGTCGAACAGCGGCTTCGCGAAGAAGCGAACGTGGACTACCCCATCGTTGGTGAGATCGTCGATAATCTGATCGGCGCTGGCGGCAAACGGCTGCGTCCACTCCTTCTTCTCCTCTCCGCAAAGCCGTTCGACTATGATCTCGATGAATTGATCCCGGCCGCTGCCGGGGTGGAACTCCTCCACAACGCCTCTCTGATTCACGACGACACAGTGGATCACGCCGATGTCCGGCGCGGGCAGCCAACGCTCAACTCATTGCTGCCGCCGGAAACGGTGATTCTGCTGGGTGACTACCTGTTCGCCCGTTCGGCGATGCTCGCTGCGGCGACAATGAATCCGCGGGTGGTCGGGGTTTTTGCCTCCACGCTCGCCAAGATCTGCGATGGACAGCTCAGCGAAGTATTTGCGGCCCATCAGACCGAGCAGACGATCGATGACTACAAGCGCCGGATCTATGGCAAGACGGCATCACTCTTTGCTGGCTCTGCCGAAATGGGCGCGATCATCGGCCAGGCACCTGGCGATCAGATCGAAGCGATGAGCCAGTTCGGTGGCGATGTCGGCATGGCGTTCCAGATCATCGACGACGTGCTCGACCTTCGGGAAAGCACTGACGCCATCGGCAAGCCAGCCGGTCTGGACCTGCGACAGGGTACGGTAACGCTCCCGACGATGCTCTTCTTCGAGCGCAACACGATGAACGGCCACTATGCCGAGCTCATCAGTCGGGTCATCGACGGCAACGAAATCTCGGACAGCGACTATAACGACGCGGTCCAGGTGATCCGCGAATCCGGTGCGCTGGAAGCGTCGATCGAGGTTGCCGAAGAGTATGTTGAACACGCCCGGAACATCCTCCGTGGCCTGCCGCCGGGTGAAGCGACCGACATGCTGGAAGCGCTCGCCATGGAATCCCTCAGCCGAACCCACTGATCGAGATCGGCTGTCCCCCGACGCTACCTCGCTACATTGCCACCAGACAGCGTTGATACAGACGCTGGAACATGCGCTCCCAGACAGTATCGTCGGGGGCGATGCGCGTGACGTCGATCGCCAGATCGTGCGGTTGCCCCGGGGTCATCAGCACGGTGGTCGCCATCAGGTTGTGCCGCCGCTCGATGGTCTGATCCAGCAAGGTCAGTTCATGCCGGTGTTTGGGCGCCACTCCGGTGAGGATCAGCACATCGGCGGCAACCATCTTCACAAGGCTATCCCGCGAAACGCGATTGGCGATGTTGACTTCTTGCTTCACGTGCTCGGAGAGCTGTTCGTCAGATGCCTGGATCTGCTGGAGTTCGACCTCGACCATATAGGCGTTGAGGGCGAAATCTCGCCACGGAACATGCTGGCAGGTTATCGGCAACTCAGTCTGTCGATACTTGCCGACCACGAAGTTGCTGATCCGGCGCGCCCGGTTGCCTGAGGCGTTGAAGATCACCCAGCCCAGGCCGGACGTCAGATTCTGATCCAGCTGGTCGAAATAGTTATTGAGCCGGGCGAACAGATCGACATCCTGTGCCATTGGTTCGATGCGTTCGATCTCGTACACCATCCTGACAACCTCCTTCTGAAGGCCACCTGATTACCACCCGTGATCGGGTCACTCCCGATCACTTAACGGGATTCCGAGCACGGACCCGAACAACTCGCGGAACCGGGCCGCGTCGACCTCGACCGCTACGAGCTGGTTCGTGTGAGTTGACTCGTCGAGCATCATTCGGGTTGTCCCCGCTGTCTGTCGCACTGATGTATCGACCGTCACCGGCAAGTCCACACCAACGATGAGCGACGGATCCTGCAATACCCCCACTGCCAGCGGGTCATGCAGATGCATAAGATCAGCAAAACGTGCTTCGAACGCCTGGCGGCAGACCTCTCGGACAACCTTCGGACCACCAGTTGCAGAGTCGTCGATGAGATCCCAGTCTTCACGGTAGAGATTGGTGGAATGCGTTACATCCAGTCCGATCCAGACAACTGCCAGCGCGCTCCGGGCGACCTGCTCGGCGGCTTCGGGGTCGACGGCGATATTGAACTCGGCGGTAGCGGTCGCGTTGCCAGGCATCTGAAACGCGCCTCCCATTACCACCACGTGATCGACCATATCCGGCAAATCCGGCTCCAGCGAGAGCGCCACAGCCAGGTTGGTCAGCGGCCCGACAAAGCAGAGCGTCAGCGATCCCTGATAATTGCGAGCCGACTGAACGATGAACTCAGGAGCGGTCATCGCCTCCACTGATCGCTCTCGATCCGGAAACAGCGCTCCGCCCAGCCCATCATTACCGTGAAAATGGGCGGCATCGAAGTGATCCCGTACCAGCGGCCGGCTCATGCCGCGATAGACCGGCAGATCTGTCGCACCGATCGTATTCAGCACACGAAGTGTGTTTGTTGTCGCCTGATCGAGCGTCACGTTGCCGGCCACGGTCGTCACGCCGACAAGCTCGATCTGCGGGGCTGCCCAGGCAAGTGCCAGGGCCATTGCATCATCGACCCCGGTATCGACGTCCATCAGCACCGGAGTTAGTGTTCCATCCGCCATCATGAAGTCGCACTCTTTGCAGCTTCAGCGGCCTGCCAGGTTGCCACTGGTGGCGTCTCGGTCAGCGGCGATTCGCTCACCACGTCGATGAACCACGGCTTGCCGGAATCGAGCGCGGTCTGCACTGCCCGTTCGACGTCGTCCGGATCAGTCACCTGTACGGCTTCCAGACCGAACCCGCGTGCGATGCCGGCGTAATCGACACGGTTGAAATCGACCGAGAAGTACCGCTCACCGTGAAAGAGATGCTGGAGCTCCTTGATCCATCCGTACTCGCTGTTGTTGAAGTGGATGATCGGAATCGGAAGATCCAGTCGACTGATCGTCTCCAGTTCCCCGACCGAGAATCCGAAGCTGCCGTCCCCGGTCAGGCCGACAACTCGACGACCATCTGCGCCGTAGTGCGCCCCGATGACGCCCGGAATCGCGAAACCGAGACCACCGTGGGCACGGGGAATGGCGGTATAGCGGCCAGCGTATTTCAACGGATACTCGGCGCCGGTAAACGGCGTCGGCGTCCCCGGATCGGCCACGATAACGGTCTCCGGATCGAGCACCTTTCGCAAGACCGAGAACACTCGCTGCGGCTTGATCGCTCCGCCTGGCTCCGACGCCCGGGCTTCCGCCTGATCACAGTAATCCTGTTTGCGATTGGCGAGCTCGGCCAGCCATGCCTTGCGATCCTGCACATTGGTGGTGCGGAGATTGACGGCATCGAGCAGATCCCGCAGTACCAGTTTGGCGTCGCCAACGATCGAGGCATCGGCCCGATAGTGACGGCCCACCTGGCCGGCGTCGATATCGATCTGAACCACCGAGATGCTCTCGCGAGACGGCAACGTCCAGTTCAGCGTCGTCACCGAATTAGTTCGGGTTCCGATCAGAATCATCACATCGGCTTCCCGGAGCGTCTCGTTAGCGTATGGCCGGGCGCCATTTCCACCAACCACCCCGATGCTCACCGCGCTCTCTTCGGAGACGCTTCCCTTGCCGTTCACCGATGTCGCCACCGGAATGTTCATCGACTCGGCCAGCATGGTGAGCTCGTCCCAGGCTCCAGACCGGACGACACCACCACCGGCCACGATGATCGGCTTCACCGCGGTGCTGATGAGGTCTGCCGCCTTGTTGACGGCATCCGGATCGGGTCGGACTCGTGCGCTCGGGCATTCGATATTTTCAGGAAGTCCATAGGTCGGTTGATCGGCCGCCGGAGACTCGAGGATATCTTCAGGGAGAATGATCGATGAAACGCCGGGACGTCCCGACGTTGCCACTCGAATAGCCCGACGCACCACATCTGCGGCGGTCTCCGGGCTCTTGATCCGGTGCGACCACTTGGCGATGGCCGCAAACAGCGCTTCCTGGTCCATCTCGGTGAGCACGTTCCGGCCATCCTGGGAAACGGGAGTATCGGTGGTAAAGGACAGCACCGGGCTGGACGAGCCCTGAGCTTCGGCAACCGCCGGAACCACATAGGTCGAACCGCCACCACTCGGCCCCTCACAGATGCCGAGTCGCCCGCTGATCCTGGCGTAGGCGTCCGCCATGAACCCGGCAGAGCGCTCGTCACGGGTCATGATGTGCTGGATCTCCCGATGGCGGTAGAGCGCGTCGTAGAGCTCCATCGATGTATCACCAGGCAGCCC